>JAWBSH010000012.1 GCA_038843015.1 Zestosphaera sp.
CACCGCTTGCGTATCTCAGGGCGTTGTTTAACGCGAATGCCTTACCTCTCCTCTCGTTTTCGACAACTAGCTTAAGCTCGACGTCTTTGTGTCTAGAGGCCCACTCCTCGACTAGCTTCGGGGTTCCGTCCGTGCTGGCTGAGTCTACCACTACTATCTCTATTAGTTCCTTCGGGTAGTCCTGTTCGTAGATGTTGTTTAGCTTCTCTTTTATGAGCTTAGACTCGTTGTAGGTTGGTATGATGACTGTTACCTTGGGCTTGTAGTTCTCGTCTACTTTAAGGTCCCAGGGCTTAGGTAGCCATCTTGTCTTGGCGTGTAGGTAGTATGTTAGGGGGATCATGAAGTGTGTTGCTGCTAGTATTATAGCTAAGGTCTCCAGCACTACTTGCTTCCTGTTGCTTACGTTCTTGCAGGTTTTCTGAACTTAGCCTAAGAATCTGAAGAGTGGTGGGTTACTTAGGTAAGATATGCCGAGGCACAGCAGGGACTTCACTGACTGAATTACTTCAAGTAAGCCGTCTCTCAAAGCTATCGTGACTCCATATAAGAGTGCTTTGCCTTTCAGTGTGTTGAGTTCTATCTCGACGTATATTTCTTCGAGGATTGTTTTGAGGGTTGGTGAACTTATTTTGTTTTTCCACTTTCTTAGTGCTAGGATTAGTGCTCTCGCTTCTGGCTTGAGGTTTTTCCATATCTTGAGTCTGACGGCTTTCTTAAACATTTTCTCGATTACGTCGCTTGTGAAGCCCGCCGGCGGTAGTTCTCTTAGTATGAGTTGCTTGATCGTGTGTGAGGTGTCTTGAAGGGGTGTCTTCGCCGGCGGGTAGGTAGTGAGTATCATGCTTCAACTACCAAGTATAATATTTTTGGGCCTTCGGTTTAAAAGTCTTAGCTGGTTTTTGAGGGCTCGTTCTTGATGTGTTGTTGAGTAGTATTAAACTTAAAAATGTTTTTCGCGGGCTTTATTTAGTGGTGTGAGCCGTGAGTCAAGCGCCTCTGAGAACTGTGAGTGTTGAGGAGGGTGTTGTGGTTAACGTGCTTAGTGAGAAGCATAATAGAGTTGTTGGTAGGGTTGAGTTGTTTGGTGAGGTTATTCACTTAGGTAAAGCAACTCCAGGCAGGAGTTCTTTGAAGAACGTGCTTGCTAGACTCTACGGCAAGAACCCGGAATTAGTTGTTGTTAGGTATATTAAGAGTGAGTACGGTTCACACAGGTCTGTTTTTAGAGCAAACATATATGAAGACCTTCAGAGACTGAAGTTCTTCGAGCCCGAACACTTGATTAAGAGGGGTTGACGATGGCTGAGAGACATAAACTCTACGAGATAGACTTGAAAGCTGGCAAAATAAGACTCAAGAACAGAGTATGCCCTAAGTGTGGTAGGGTAATGGGGTACTACTCAAGCCCGAACCCCAGATGGTACTGCGGATACTGCCACCACGTAGAGTACGTGAAGCAGTAGCGACGGGAAAACGAGAACATGATTGTTTTAGGTATTGAATCATCAGCACACACTCTCGGTGTGGGGGTAGTTAAGGACGAGCCCCCACACATACTAGCTGACGTCAGGTTCGTTTATAAGCCGAAGACTGGCGGGATACACCCTAAAGAAGCCTCACAATACTTCATAAGTAACGCGCCTGAAGCAATAAAGAAAGCGTTGAGTGAGTCTGGGTTGAGAGTAAGTGATTTAGACGGGGTTGCTGTCGCTCTAGGTCCTGGGATGGGCCCCTGCTTGAGGGTCGGGGCTACACTAGCTAGAGCTATAGCCTCATACTACGGCAAGCCCTTAATACCAGTGAATCACGCTCTCGCGCACGTAGAGATAGGTAAGATGCTCTTCTCTTTTAAGAACCCCCTCATAGTCTACTTGTCTGGCGGCAACACCCTCATAGCTTCTTCTTCTGAAGGCAGGTACAGGATATTCGGGGAGACACTAGACATCTCTCTAGGCAACTTCCTAGACACTCTAGCGCGTGAGCTAGGTATAGCGCCGCCCTACGTAGTCTCAGGACTGCATCAGGTAGACAAGTGCGCGCAGGAAGGGAAGAACTTCATTGAATTGCCTTACGTAGTTAAGGGTCAAGACGTGTCTTTCTCGGGACTCTTGACTGCAGCCCTAAAAATATTCAGAGATTCTAGAACTAGCTTGAGCGACATATGCTATAGCGCGCGAGAAATCGCTTACTCAGCAATCATTGAAGTTAGTGAGAGAGCCCTAGCACACACAGGGAATAAAGAGTTGTTAGTTGTTGGGGGAGTTGCTTCAAGCCCTGTCTTGAGGAGCAAGTTTGAGGTTATGAGTAGGATGAGGGGGGTTGAGCTAGGTGTTGTTCCCCCGCAATACGCGGTAGATAATGGGGTGATGATCGCGTGGACAGGACTACTACTACTCAAGCATGGAGTGAGTGTCAGGCCTGAAGAAGCTTACGTGAGGCAGAGGTGGAAGCTTGACCAGGTTGACGTGCCCTGGCTCGCCAGAACTGATAGCTTTGGGAGCTGAAGCAGCCTTAATTAAGGCTTGCTATGAGGGGATGCCCTCAATCTATAAAGTCAGGGTTAAGAAGCCTTACAGAGACTCTCTCCTAGACTCTCTACTTATTAGGGGGCGTAGCGAGACTGAAGCTAAGATCTTGGCTGAGCTCAGGCTTAGAGGTCTTAACGTGCCCGCACTCTACTACGTAGACGTGAGTAGGGGGTTGATAATCATGGAGTTTGTTGAGGGCCCCCTACTAAGAGACTTAATACGTAGAGACCCTGAGAAGTCTCTCAAGTATCTTGAGAGTTTGGGTGAGTTAGTAGCTAGGATACATGAGGCGGGCGTAGTCCACGGAGACATAACTACTTCTAACGTCATAGTGAGGGGGGAGGAAGTCTACCTGATAGATTTTGGTTTAGCAAGGTATTCTAGGAGGTTAGAAGACTTAGCTACAGACCTCCACTTATTCATAAGGTCTGTTGAGAGTACTCACTACTCTCTTAAAGAATCTCTACTGAAGTATTTCGTGAGGGGCTATTCTAGGGTTAGGGGGAGAGAATTTACTGAGTCTCTACTATTTAAGGTGAGGGAGATAAGGTTGCGGGGTAGGTATGTTGAGGAGAGGAGAGTGCGGAGAGGTACTTAAGTTATTTCTTGTTTCCAGGAATGAAGGCAAGATCAGGGAATTCAGAGATTTAGGTCTTAGAGAGTGTGTTGATGTAGTTCCTCTCAGTCTAGATAAGGTAGAGATACAGTCTGACGACTTAACCTCGATAGCTCTCTATAGTGCTGTCCAGGCGTCACTCTACCTTAGAGAGCCTTTCTTCGTTGAAGACGCTGGACTCTACATAAAGTCTCTGAAGGGGTTTCCAGGACCTTTCAGTAGCTACGTATACAAGACTATAGGTGTTGAGGGTGTCTTGAAGCTCATGTCGAGTGTTAGTGACAGGACAGCTTTCTTCAAGTCAGTTATAGTGCTTTACTACCCTCAGCAAGGCTTTAAAGTTTTTGAGGGGGTTGTCTACGGCTCGATATCTCTCGAGGCTAGGGGTTCGGGAGGGTTCGGCTTCGACCCCATCTTCGTTCCTGAAGGCCATCACAAGACTTTCGCTGAGTTAGACCTCGAGACTAAGAACTCCTTATCTCACAGGGGTAGAGCGTTTAGAGCCATGGTTAGCTGGTTGAGAACTGCTTATAAATCCCAACTATAGGAAATTTAGTAGGTGCTGGGATGAGGAAGAAGAAAGAGAAGGGTAAGTCGCACTCGACAAGGCCTCCGACGCTAGTCCCTCCTAAGTGGCTACAGTATACTCCTGAAGAGGTAGAGTCGATAATTATTGAGTTGGCTAAGAAGGGGTACCCGCCCTCAATGATTGGGGTGATACTGAGAGACCAGTATGGAGTCCCGCTAACTAGAGCTGTCTTAAACGCTAAGATTACTGAAGTTCTTGAGAGGTATAAGTTAGCTCCCGTAATACCTGAAGACTTATATAACTTAATGAAGAAAGCAGTGAATCTGCGCAGGCACTTGAGCGAGCACCCTAAAGACAAGCACTCTCTGAGAGGCTTAATAAGTGTTGAGTCTAAGATATATAGGCTGATCAAGTACTACAAGAAAGTCGGTAAGCTACCGCCTGACTGGAAGTACGACCCTGAAGAAGCTAAGATACTCACTCAGAGACCACTCATACCGTATACTGAGAGCAAGTAGTTTTTAAGGTTTTCAAGCCCCAGCTATTTAATCTTACTTATCGGAAGATTAGTTGGGTGTGTTTTTGGGTCAAGAGAGTAAGGGAGTGTCAGACGTTGACGTCTTCCACGAGTTCTTAGATGATGTTAAGAAGAGTATGAAGTTAGTCAGGATAGTTTCGTGTTTTGATGTAGAGTCTCTTACTGCGGGCGGCTTACTATTCAAGGTTCTTAAGTCTATGGAGTTGAGTGTTGAGATACTGCCTGACTACACTCCCCCAACTACTGAGTTAGGTGTTAAGGTTTTAGGTATTAACATACCTCATACTGAGTGTGATGAGTGCGTAATTTTTCAGTCTTCGAGTGAGGCTCAAGTATCGCGTGTGAAGCACAAGACTTTAGTCAGGTATACTTCACTACTCTCAGGACTGATTAACTTGCTGAGAGAGTTTATGCCGATTAGTAGAGAGTTGAGGTATTTGGTTGCTTCAGCTACTTACGTCAAGTACATACCGAGGATTAAGGAGCTGAAGATGAGTGAGGAAGATAAGGGGTTCCTGAACTCACTAGCTAGTGAGGGGCTCTTAGAAGTTGCTGAAGCACCTATAACACCCTACTTCACCTCACCTACACACACGCTAGCTATGGGGGTAGACCCTTACGTACCCTCAAACATGGTTAGAGAGAGCGTGAGCGAGACACTGAAACTCTTGTCTGAATTCTATAAAGTACCTCAAGATAAGATGAGGTTGAAGACTTACATGATCAAACACGGGTGGTTCGTGAGAGACTTAACTACTCTAGCATACTTCATCACGTGGTTGCTTGATGTCAAGGGGTTTGAGGGGTACGTTTCTTCCACGATAAACTCAAACTATATGAGGAATTACTACCTACACTACATAAGAAGTATTAAAGAAATGAAGGAGCGTATAGACACTCTAATCAGTGAGAAACCAAATACTGCGAAGACTAAGAACTTAATCGTTAGAGGCAACCCAAGCAACTTGTCCGCAACACTCATAAGTAAGGTTTTATGGGGTCTCAACCTCTTAGAACCTTCTAAAACTCAAGTTGTTCTCGAGTATGGCGGGAAGTACTACGTGAGTATGGCTTCCCTCACACAGAAAGATAGGAAGACTCTCGTCTCTAAACACCCTACTCAAGGAGGCTATATAGTGTTGAGTGAGGCTCCTGCGTAGGGGTGTGTCTAGCCTGAAAATAGAGATTAAGATACGCTTAAGGAGTGACGACTTAAGACTTCTTGAAGCTTTCCATAAAGCTACACTCCCTGACGACACTAACCCGCCAGCAAACTTCACAATAACTCACGAAATACGAGGTAATGAGGCAGTCTTCACTATAGCTTATAGCGGGCCTACATCACCTGAGGCTGTCAGGACAGCCGCCTCAACATCTGAGGAAATACTAAGACTCTATAAGATGCTTTTAGAAGCTATTAGTTGATGACCCCCTACAGCACTGAGTAGATTCCTGCAGTACTTAGTGAAAGTTTTATAAGCCTTAACGTTAGATAGGTATAGGTCGTGAAGATGTCAAGAGCTCCTCCAGTAAAAGATAAGTGGAAGTTGAAGAAGTGGTATAAGGTCCTGGCGCCAGAGTTTTTCGGTAGTGTTGAGATAGCCACGACTCCCGCAGACGACCCTTCTAAAGTCTTGGGGAGAGCGTTTGAAGTCTCTCTCTTCGACCTCACAGGAGATTTCAGTAAGCACCACATAATGCTTAAGTTTCAGGTAGTTAGTGTTGAGGAGGACGTGGCGCGTACTTGGTTTAAGGGGCACGAACTAGCTAGAGACTACATGAGGTCTCTAATAAGGAGAAAGTCTAGTAAGGTAGTAGCGATACCTAACGTGACTACGAGCGACGGCTACGTTCTCAGAGTTACTGCAGTCTCCTTAACTACGTACAGATGCAAAACTAGCCAGAGACACGCGATAAGGAAAGAAATGATGAGGATATTAAGTGAGAAAGCCTCGCAAATGAGTCTCGCAGAATTTGTGAAGAGCATGGTTTTCGGGACTCTAGCAGCAGAGATTTTCGAGTCTTGCAAGAAGATATATCCTCTCAGGAAAGTCGAGATATACAAGTCAAAACTACTCTACATCACAACACCTGAAGGCGTGAAGAAAGCTGTTGTCCTCCCGCAAGCACTCACGTAGCTGCTCACGCGCGACCCAAGAACCGCAACCAACACTTATTAGAGTTTCCTAGACTTTCATTGAAGTCTTGTTTGTGAAAGCTTTAAATTACTTCTTAATATTCTTGTGTGATGGGTCTAGTTATGGAGGCGTTAATTCTAGCTGCTGGTTACGGGAAGGGTTTAGAGCCTCTTACACACACTAGGAGTAAAGTCATGATTCCAGTGATTAATAAGTTTCTGCTAGACCATCACGTAGAGAATTTAGTTAAGGCCGGTGTTGACAGGATAGTTGTTGTAGTTAGTTACTTGAGAGACCAGGTGGTGGAGAGAGCTAGACTACTTGCAGATAAGTTTTCTTGTGATGTGAGGGTAGTTGATCAGGGCAGGCCTCTAGGTACTGGAGACGCTGTTAGGAAAGGTCTTGAAGAGATTAGTTCTGAGTATTTCGTGGTTGTTTACGGGGATGTTTACGTGGAGTATGATGATGTGAGGGAATTCGTTAATGTGGGTGAGAACCTCGTAGGAGCTTACGAGGTAAGTGACCCTAGGAAGTACGGGGTCTTGATAGTTAATGAAGACTTTATTTTGAGAGACATTATCGAGAAGCCTAGTGAAGCTCCCTCTAACTTAGTTAACGCAGGCATTTACGTGCTGAGTAGTAAGATAAGGAAGTATCTCGACGAACTAGAGCCGAGTCCTAGAGGTGAGTACGAGTTAACAGACGCTGTCGTGAAGCTTAGTAAGGAAGAAAACGTGCGTGTAGTTAAGCTGAGTTACTGGAGAGACTTGGGGAGGCCCTGGAACTTACTCGAGCTGAATAAAGACTTAATGTCTTCGTGGAGAGACTCAGTAATTAAGGGTAGGGTTGAGTCAGGCGCTGTGGTCAAGAACGCTGTCTACGTAGATGAGGGTGCTGAGATTCTTTCCGGGACATACATAGTAGGCCCCGCGTACGTCGGGCGTGACGCCGTAGTCGGCCCGAACTCTTACGTCAGGCCCTACACGGTGGTTCTAGACCGAGCTAAGATAGGGTTTAATGTTGAGGTGAAAGAAAGCATAGTCATGAGCGGTACTCACGTGTCGCACCACGCGTACGTGGGCGACTCAATACTGGGTGAGGACTGCAACTTAGGTGCTGGAACAATAACTGCTAACTTAAGATTTGATGAGAAGCCAGTAAGTTATGTAGTCAAGAAAGTTAGGGAGACTACTAACAGGGTTAAGTTCGGGGCAGTCTTCGGAGACCACGTCAAGACAGGCGTAGACGTCTCTACGATGCCTGGAGTGAAGGTAGGTGCTTACTCCTGGATCTACCCTGGAGCAGTAGTAACTCGAGACGTGCCGCCCTGCAGCATATACGTGGATGAGGAAGACATTAGAGAGTTGAAGAACGAGTGTAGAGTAGATAAGAGCTTGTGGCTTAACGAGTGAGATCCACATATTAAGTGTCGTGAGTACTTAGTCATAGTGAGGTGTTTTAACTGCCTCCTGCCCCGCCTCTCGTAGGTGTTGTGGGTAAGACTAACGTCGGTAAGTCGACTTTCTTCTCAGCAGCTACTTTGATAGACGTCAAGATAGAGAATAGGCCTTTCGTGACTATAGAGCCTAACGTAGGGATAGCTTACGTGAGGACTAAATGCGTCCACACGGAGTTGGGGTTGCGAGGATGCAACGCTAAGAACTCAGTTTGCTTGGAGGGTGTGAGGATGATACCTGTGAAGCTAATGGATGTTGCCGGCTTAATAAAAGACTCACACAAGGGTAGAGGCCTCGGAAACAAGTTTATGGATGACTTAAGACAAGCTGACGTACTGATTCACGTGATAGACGTTTCCGGATCTACAGACGAGGAGGGGAGACCTGTCCCTCCAGGCACTTACGACCCGGTAGAGGAAGTACTGAGTATAGAGAGTGAGATTAACGAGTGGTTTTACGGGATAATAAGTAGAGATTGGGCTAGGTTTGCTAGAGGTCTTGACAACATGCCGTGGGATCAAGTAGTAGACGCGCTGACTAAGAGAGTTTCAGGTCTTTCGATAAGGCGGGAACACGTGTTGATGGCTCTGAAACTAAGCGGTCTCGAGTTGAGTAAGCCTAGTTCCTGGCGAGAAGAAGAATTAAGGAGTTTCGTAGTTAGGTTGCGTGAGGTCGCGAAGCCGACAGTCATAGTAGGTAATAAGGCTGACTTACCTGAAGCTCTAGACAACATCAACCACGTAATCAAGACGCTGGAGAACAGAGTCTTCATACCTGCTAGTTCAGTATATGAGTTAGCTCTGAGGAAAGCATCTAAAGCAGGGTTAATCAAGTATCTACCAGGAGATCAAGACTTCACAATACTTGACGAGAGTAAGCTCAACCCAAAACAGAAAGCAGTTCTAGACAAGATAAGAGAGTTTATGAGGAAGTTTGGAGGAACAGGCGTCCAGCAAGCACTAAACACGGCAATCTTCAACGTCTTAAACTACATCGTCGTCTACCCAGTCGAGGACCCACACAAGTTCACTGACAGTAGCGGTAATGTCCTCCCCGACGCTTACTTAGTGAGGAAAGGGACTACGGCGCAAGAACTCGCATACTTAGTTCACACAGACTTAGGTAAGGGATTCCTCTACGCCATACTAGCTAAGGAAAACAAGAGAGTCGGTAGCACGTACGAGCTACAAAACAACGACGTGATTAAGGTTGTTTCAGCCAGGTAGTGAGCAGCACTCACAGAACTCCAAGAATCTTACTCTCCGGAATTCTCTCAATTAGTGAGCCTGCTCAATAAGAGACAGGGTGCTTACTAGCTCTTAAGGAAAGATTAATTCACTATGAGGATGGCTAGTCTCTTTCCTTGCCCTGAAGTTCTGGGTTTGCTTTGAGCCTAGTGCAACTGTTTTGGGTTTTATAAAGGTTTGTAAGGGGTTGATGTAAGTTATTTTATTGTGGGTTGAGCTCGCTCACGATGTGGGTGTGTAGTGAAGACTCGAGTGGGTAGGGCGTTCAAAGCCAGGATGTGGGGTTTCCCGTAGCCTTGAACCCGAACTATATAAGGGGGAGCTATGGGTCGGAGCTACCCTGAAGGGAATGGAGACCTATGACGCGGGCACTGATGAAAGGCGCCCCGAGGTCTATGAAGCCAAGGGTCGATATCAACCAACATGAAACCCAAACCCCGACATATTGAGGTCTAATACGTATATGTTGTGATTCCTTTTTCTTTCGCGTAAGATTCTATTTCTCTGCCAACCCACACTCCCGCAAGAACTCCAATGACTTCCTTCTCTGGGTAGTGTTTCTTCACTACGTTAAGTTTACTCAAGAGGTTGCTCACGTCTACGTGTTTGGGCTTAATCTTGACTTCCACAACATAAACACTCTTATCACTCTCAACTAGTAAGTCTATGTCGAGTCCATCAAACCTAGCGTTTCTAACCTTCCTCAGTACTCGCTCACCCCTAAGAGAAATCTCTTGAGCTACGTCCTCATACACGTACCTAGCGACTGAAGCCTCGGTCAGAGCACCAGCAATCTGCTCTAGAGCAGAAACTCTCTCGACTAACCCAGTAACAACACTAGTAAGTTCTTCGAGTCTCTTACTATGCTCTTCTAGCCTCTTACTATGTTCCTCTAGTCTCTTATTATGTTCTTGAATAGTTCTCGTGAGTTCTTCTAACCTCTTACTATGCTCTTCCAATCTCTTGCTGTGTTCTTGAATAGTCTTCGTGAGTTCTTCTAGCCTCTTACTATGTTCTTCTAGTCTCCTGCTATGCTCTTGAATAGTCTTTGTGAGTTCTTCAAGTCTCTTACTATGCTCCTCCAGTATTCTACTATGTTCTTGTACGACCCTAGTAAGTTCTTCAAGCCTTTTATTATGGTCCTCAACAATTCTAGTAAGTTCTTCTAGTCTCTTGCTGTGTTCTTGAATAGTCTTTGTGAGTTCTTCTAGCCTCTTACTATGCTCCTGAATGACCCCAGTAAGTTCTTCTAGTCTTTTGCCGTGTTCTTGAACGGTACTAGTAAGTTCTTCGAGTCTCTTACTATGTTCCCTTAGTGTCCTACTATGTTCTTCAACAGTACTAATTATTCTTTCAGTATTTTTCTCTATAGAGTCTAGCTTCTTCAGAAGTTCTAAGAGACCTATTGCTCCGGCAACGGCGTACCTGAACTCTAAGTCTTCCTCGAGAGCTTTAATTATCTTGAGTTTCTCTTCTTTACTAAGACTCTCGCCGTACCCCGTCATTTCCTTATATCTCCTATCAAAGTGTCAGTATTTTAGAATATAAGTTTAGGTCGTTGGTTGAGGTGTGGTGATGAAGGCTGTTTAGTGAGAGATATTAAGGAAGACTAGCTAAGGTCTTTTAAACCCTTGTAACATCTATTTGGAGGAAGTGGAGTAGGATGGTGAAGTCGGTATACAGCTACATAGCTGGGGCGTGGAAAGACCTAGACTCTAGTGATATGAGAGAGTTGATGAGAGAGCGCTATATAGAGTGGAGGAGAGCTCCTACGGTAGTCAGGGTTGAGAAGCCTACGAGACTTGACAGAGCTAGAGCTATAGGTTATGAAGCTAAGCAGGGTTTTGTCGTGGCTAGAGTTAGGGTTAAGAAGGGTGGTTTGAGCAAGCCTAGACCTAACTCTGGGCGCAGACCTAAGAGGATGGGTGTCTACGGCTACGCTCCTGAGAAGCCTCAACAGCTAATAGCTGAAGAGAAAGCAGCTAGGAAGTTCCGCAACCTGGAAGTCCTCGGTTCTTACTGGGTCGGTGATGACGGGATTTACGAGTATTTTGAGGTCGTGCTCGTAGACCCTAACCACCCATCAATAGCTTCAGACCCTGACATAAACTGGATTACAGCGCCTTCTCAGAGAGGTAGAGTGTTTAGAGGGAAGACTATGGCTGGGAGGAGAATGAGGGGTCTTTTAGGGAACAGAGGTGTTAGAGGAACTCACCACTGGAAGTGGAAGAAGAAAGCTAAGGAGAGGGAGCTGAGGAAGAGGCATGAAGCCTCAAGAGGTGCTAGACTAATACTACCTCAAGACAAGGCTAAAGAATTAGGTCTTGAGAAGTAATCATGAGTAAACGTTACGTAGTAAGCAATCTAGTCTTAACTGTTTTCGCGCACAGTACTGAAGACTTAAGTAGGGTTAGGCAGGCAGTACTGAACGTTCTACCCCCACAACTTAGAGAGAAGGTCTTGATAGAAGAGCAGGTGGTTCAGGGGCATTACGGGAATTCCATAACCCTCATCACTGTCAAGACGAGGAGTCGGGAAGACGACGTTCACGCTTTCAAGCACATCTTGTGTTCGCTAAGCCATACTGACAGGTCTCTCTTCGTAGCCACGCTACACAGGCGTGTCGGCTCAAAAAACTCTATAATCTACTTGAGACTCAGTAAGCAAGACGCGTTCTCAGGGAATATCATGTTGATGGACGGTGATGACGTGATTAGAGTCTCAGCTACTGTCGTGGGAGTGAGGAGTCTGAAAGACTTGCACGACTACGTGACGGGGGTGTTTAGAGAGTGCGGATCAAGTACGTAGATATTAGCAACAAAACTCCTCTCTCGGCGCTTAATCAGTTAGTTGAGAAAGCTCGTGCTTACGACTACTCAACTATAGTTCTGCATGGCTTGACGACTGTTGAGACACTCGGTGATGTTAGGCTGGTTCCACGCACTACTATAGACTACAAAAGCAACATCCAAGCAGTGAAGAGTAAGTCTCTTAAAGTGTTTTCAGCTAAGACTCCTGAAGAATTGAAGCTGAGTAATCAGGTTTTGAGTGTCTTGAACGCTGTGGAGGTGGGGGGTAAGTTACTGAGTGATAGTAGGTCTAGGAAGAGTTACGTGAAGTTAGTTAATGTGGGGAAGCCTGTGATACTCAACGCTTCAGAGATTATAGACTTAATGCTTTCAGGGAGGGACTTATCAGGACTTCAAACACTTTTAAGCTTATACGAGAAGAGTCAAATCACTATAGCCTTAGGTAGTGGAGCGCGTAGCTTAAGTGAGGTTCATCACCCGACAACCTACTACGCACTCTTGCTAGAGTTAGGGCTTTCCGAGGTTAAGGCGTTGTCAGCTCTTGCCGCAAACCCTGCATCAATACTTAGAGGTGCTGGTTTTTGATGGATTTACCTGAAGTCATTCTTGTCTTAGTAGCTTCAACAGCTCTGGCTCTCGCTCTAGTAGCTATACTCCAGCTAGTGATTCTCAAGCGTAGAATCGAGCAAGTGTTAGCAGGTCTAAACTCTAAAGTGTTAAAGCATGTTGTTAAGAGTCTTGAGAAACGCAGGAAACGCAAGAATAGGTACTTAGTAGTGAGGCTAGCTACCTCGAAGAACGTCAGTCTTAACGAGCTTCAGAAAAGTCTTGATGAAGCATTCATAGAACTTTACGGCAAGAAAAACTACTCAGAAGCTTCCCCGAAAGTACTATACTATAGCGAGAAAACCTCGAAAGCAATAATTAGAGTCAGGAGTCACCGCAAGTGGAGTGTGTTTCTAGTTCTAGCATACCTAGAAAGAAGAGACTTACTCAGCTACGTATGTCCAGAAAGAATTACCGGGACCTACAAGAAAGCAAAGAAGTATGCCGAGACGACTTGACTAAGACTCGATGGCGAGACCGCACCTCTTGCTTGAAGAGTCTTAAGTTAATAAGGTCGTAACATTATATTAATTGATGATGTAGCCGCTCCAGACTGAGAGATGAGGACCTCGCGACGAACTGAATATAGTTTCAGACCTATAATTAGTTTCTTACTAGTTTCGTGGTGTGGGGGGTTAAGAGATCCAGTGTCTGAATGTAGTGGTTTGCCGGGACTTAGCAAGCGCTTAGTGATTAAGGTTCTATCCAGAACTCTCTGACCTCCTCCCCGCCCTAAAGGACGAGGGTTCCGGGGAGGTTTAGAGCTACATTCCCAGCGTGTGCTGGGTTCAGCTCTGCGCCCGGTCTCAGGCGCGTTACCCCTACCCCGTGTAGAGCGGGGCTCGGGAATATGGTTCCTATCCTGAGTAGTATGTTATATGCTCCGACCATGTCTGCGTTGAATACTGTGTTGTGTTTGTAGCACTTGAATAATCCTCTGTACACTCTTCTGTGGTCTTGGTTCTTCGCTTTGCATAGTGGGCAGGTAGTGGATGTATTTTCTTCGCTGACAAGCTCTACCTTGATGCCGTACTCTTCTCCAACTTCGGCAATCCTCATCAGCAGATACCCATACGTCCATATATGAACCACTTCGAAATTGATTTTAGAGCCTTTATCGCTGTTTTGAGCTATATGTTTTGGGTAAGAGGGAGCTGTTCGAGAAGTATGCTAAGCGAGAAAGAAACAGGGAGAAAGACTTTATAAACAAGCTCGTTAAGCAGATAACCGCCTTACTCCCCAACACTGTTCACGTCGTCGAAGACCTCGAGAAGGGAGACATGGTTGCCAGGGGGAGAACTAATAAAGAGAGGAGGAAGAGAAACGCTAGAACACCTTGGGAAACAATACACGGTAAGCTCTCAGAGAAAGCACTAGTCGTCAAGGTCTCTCCACGTAACACTTCCCGCACCTGCCCACGATGCGGGTGCGTGGTAAAGACCCGAGTGGGCAGGGTATTCAAGTGCCCGAGATGCGGTCTCGAAATGGGTAGGCAGAAGCTCGCATCCATAAACATCTACCTCAAGCACACCAGTATGTGGGGGTTTCCCCACAGCTATGAGCCCAATGAGGGTGAGCTGTGGGTAGGGGTTACCCTGAACGGGTGGAGACCAATGATAAGGCTTCCAATGAAAGGAAGCCTGAGGTCAATGAAGCCAAGGGTCGATATCAAGCAACATCAACCAACATGAAACCCAAACCCCGTAGATATCAGCTATAAGAGGTCTTTGCTGGGGCGTCAACTACTAGAGAAGTTAGGAGTTGATTTAAGTAGAGTTCACGTAGTCGTTAGTGACTCAAGAGATATTCAGTTAAGGAGAGTTTTTGATGAGGTTCTCTTAGACGCGCCGTGTAGTAATAGCGGGGCTATGTCTAAGGACCCGGGCCTCAGGATAACCTTGACTGAGTCTAAGGTGGTGTACTACTCTGCTCTCCAGAAAGAACTGATTATTAAGTCTACAGAACTCGGGAAGAATGTAGTCTACTCGACATGTTCTTTAATGCCTGAAGAAGGTGAGGAAGTAGCTAACACGGTTTCTGAGAGAGTAAAGTTCTGCAGGCCTGTTGAGTGGGCGGCAGAAGGCTATAAGTCTTACGACAACTACCGAGACTTCATGCGCTTATACCCGCACAAGCACCTCACTGAGGGCTTCTTCATATGTTGTATGGTTAGTAAAGACCTCTAACCTATTTTTAAGGATGTGTTTATTTAATACTTGGGGATTCACGTGTCTTTGTCTACGGCTGAAGTCGTGACTCAAGCTAGGAGTATTAGGAGGAAAGTCCTCGTTTCTAAGCTTGGTTTAGACGGGCACGATAGGGGTGCTAAAGTCATAGCTAGAGCCTTGAGAGACGCCGGGTTTGAGGTAGTTTATTTAGGTGTTCATAAAACGCCTGAAGACGTTGCTGAGGCAGCGGTCGAGGAAGATGTTGCGGCGATAGGGGTCTCCATACTCTCCGGCTCGCACTTAGAGCTTGTTAAAGACTTGATTAAGTTGCTGAGGGAGCGCGGTGTTAGCGTGCCGGTAATAGTTGGCGGGATAATACCTCCTGAAGACGTTGAAGAACTTAAGAAGCTCGGCGTCTTCGAGGTTTTCACTCCTGGGACACCGCTCAAGAAAGTGACTGAAGTTTTTGAGAGGGCGTGTGAGGTGGGGAGTTCGTGAAGCTAGACCACATAGGTATTGCGGTAAAGAACTTGGATGAGGCTGTGAGGTTTTATAGAGACGTGCTAGGGCTTGAGCTCGAGGGTGTTGAGGAAGTTCCTGAAGAGAGTGTTAAGGTAGCTATGTTTAGAGTTGGTGACACACACATAGAGTTGCTTCAAGGAACTACCCCAGAGTCAGCGATAAGCAAGTTTATTGAGAAGAGGGGTGAGGGGATACACCACATAGCGGTAAGAGTTGAGGACGTAGACAAGTCTGTCGAGGTTCTCAAGAGTAGGGGTGCTGTCTTAGTTTACGACAAATCAAAGCTGGTCTCGAAGGGTTCTAGAAAAATAAACTTCGTTCACCCTAAGTCGACTGGAGGGGTCTTGCTCGAGTTAGTTGAGAGGGTGAAGCCTGGTGAGTGATTTAGAGAAGCTTAGAGAGAGGTTTAATGAGTGGGTTAATGAGGTTCTCCAACCTACTATCAAGAAAGCTCCTGAGATGAAGCCTCGCTTCTTCTCGGAGGAAGGGCTGGAGATTAAGGGCCTCTACACCCCGCTAGATACTGAGGGTGTTGGGTGGGGCTACTTAGACAAGCTAGGTTTTCCCGGGGCTTACCCCTTTACTAGGGGAGTTTACCCAACCATGTATAGGGGCCGTCCATGGACTATAAGACAGTATGCTGGGTTCGGGTCAGCTGAAGACACGAACGCTCGCTACAAGTACCTCTTAAGTATTGGACAGACAGGACTTAGCATGGCTTTCGACTTGCCTACACAGCTGGGTTTAGACCCTGATAACAAGCTAGCATGGTATGAAGTCGGTAAGGTAGGTGTTTCTATGCCTTCAGTTAATGAGATGGACTTAGTTTTTCAGGACATCCCTATGGATAAGATCTCTACCTCCATGACTATAAACGCTACGGCTATAGAGATACTGTCTATGTATGTCGCTGTGGCGGAGTCTAGAGGGATTAGCAAGTCTCTGCTTAGAGGGACTGTCCAGAACGACATACTGAAAGAATACATAGCTAGAAACAACTACATATATCCGCCGAGGCCTTCTATGAGGTACGCGACAGACCTCATAATCTACGCGGCCAAGAACATACCTAAGTGGAACTCGATCAGTATTTCAGGATATCACTTCGAGGAAGCCGGCGCTACTCCCGCTATGGAGGTGGCTTTCACTCTGGCTGATGCTATAGAGTACGTTAAGTGGGTTCTTGAGAGGGGGATGAACGTAGATGAGTTTGCTGGTCAGCTGTCTTTCTTCTTTGCAGCCCGCACAAACATATTCGAGCAAGTAGCTAAGTTCAGAGCTGCTAGGAGGATGTGGGCTAAGATAATGAGAGACAGGTTCAACGCTAAAGACCCTAGGTCGATGATGCTCAGGTTCCACACGCAGACAGCCGGCGTGTTGCTTACTGCCCAGCAACCGCTAGTCAACCTGATTAGAACCACACTACAGGCTCTGGCCGCGGTCTTGGGAGGCACGCAGTCACTACACGTAAACTCATATGATGAGGCTCTCTCACTACCTACTGAAGAGTCTGTCAAGCTTTCTGTTAGGGTGCAGCAAGTACTGCTCTACGAGTCTGGAGTTATTGATACTGTAGACCCTCTAGGCGGTTCTTACTATATAGAGTGGCTTACCGACCAGATAGAAGAGAAAGCGTGGAAGATGATAGACGAGATCGACAGACTGGGAGGAATGATTAAAGCTATTGAGCTCGGCTACCCGCAGAGAGAGATTGCGAGAGCCGCGTACGAGTGGCAACTGAAGGTTGAGAGAGGTGAGGTCCCTATAATAGGTGTTAACACTCTAGTTGAGGAAGAGACTCTCAATATTAAAGTCCTTAAGGTTGACCCTAAAGTTAGGGAGAGAGTCGTACTTAGGCTAGAACAGTTAAGAAAAGAGAGAGACCCTATGAAGGTCAGAGACTCTCTAAACGAACTCAGGAAAGCTGCTGAGAGAGAAGACGTGAACATATTCCCCTACATATACGAGGCAGTAAGACACAAAGCGACTTTAGGCGAGATCTCTAAGACTCTGAGAGAAGTGTGGGGAGAGTGGAGAGCTCCGGAAGTATACTGAAGGGAGCCACCAAACTCGAGAACACGTCAAGCAACTCTTCAAGAAGCCTCAAGTGTTTTGCGGGAATAGATGTAGTGAGTTTTAGGGGTCACTCAAACGTAAGAGCAACCCACAAAACTACTTTCGAGATAACTAAAGAGACTCACTTAACTCTTAGAGGGAACTGCATAATAGGGGTTGGTGCTGATAAGGGGTTAGCAGACTTAAGCCAAGAACTAAAACAGATTATAAGGAGCGAGAATTCCGTAGTTCTAGTGTTGCTAGTTGATGAGTTAGGCGAGTACGACTTAGTTTTAGGTAGGGGGGACCCACGTCTCGAGTTGAGTGATGAGAAGAGAATTATTGTTAGGAAATCCACGTACGTTAGTCAAAACACGCTAGCTATATCTTCGAGTAAGTCGGCTGCAGACCTGAAGAGAAGTTTAGTTGAGAACTTGAGGAGAGGTGTTAGTGCGAGAGCCTACATAATAGGTTTCGCAGTCTCTAAAGACTCGTGAGTTTAACTCGCTTGAAATCCTTTGTTGAGTTTAGGTTGTGAAAGCTTATTTACTAGCTTTTTAAGAAATTATCAGCGAGTAGGTGAGTAAAGTAATGCCTGAGTTTAAGGTGGTGGTCTCGGACCCTGAGGTCGTTAATCCCAAGCCTTTATTAGTTAAGGTGATAGGCTCTAGTGACTTGAGTTATGGTGATGAACATAAAGAAAACAGAGTTCTGGTGGTGTGTAGGGTTAACCCAGAAACTAAGAAAGCGATTAACTCGCCTCTAGGCATAGCTACGCTCAGGATATGGAAAAACAAAGCTAATAGAGAGAAAGTCAACCTGATAGTTAGGTTAGTTGATGATCCTTCTGTTCCTCCCGACACGGTAGTTGTTCCCTCAGCGTTTCTTTCAGAGAAGGTAGGTTCTGAGGAAGTCTTAGGCGAGGTTTTCAGAGCCCCCTCATTCCAGATAGCAGTGACTGGAGATAAAGCTAACGCGTTCATCGGCAAGAAGATAGGTGATACAGTCCCTGCATCAGTTGTGGGGTTGTCGGCTGAGTGGAAATTACTAATAACTGGGGGTTCAGACAGCTCCGGCTTCCCAATGATTCCCTCACTGCAGGGGGGTGTTAAGAAAGCCTTACTGCTTTCTGAGCCGCCAGGCTTCCACCCGAAGAACGAGGGGGAGAGGAGGAGGAAATTCGTTAGAGGTAACACGATAACTGAAGAGATAGTGCAGATAAACACTAAGTTAGTCCGCTAAGATAGCCTCAACTAAGACCATAGACTCTTTAGAGGTCCTGCAGTCAACTCTCTCTTTAACTCTAACGACCTTGACTGACGCGTTATTCTTCAGGTATTCGGCACTGCAGAAAGTGCGGTAGGGGCACTTAATTTCGTTGCATTCAATCATTTTGTGAGTGAATTTAAGTCCTTCTAAAGCTAGCCTCTTAGGTATTACTAGTAGTATAGGTCTTTCCTCAACTTCTACTGTAGTTACGTGCCCGTAGAGCTTGCAAGGATTCTTAATATTAGTAACTCTAGTTACTTCGTAGAGGTGGTTAGGCTTTAGCTTGTCTAGGCAGACAGGCTTCAACCTACACTTCAAGCACTCTTCAGACGGTTGCCCGTGAATGAACCTAAACCCCTCTCTAGCTACCAAGTGATTAAGCAACGTTATTATAGGCATCTCCTCATAGCACCCTAATAAAGTATCTTGAGTAAGCACCTTAATTAGGTTTTTGGAGGTTAAGTAGCGTGAGTATCTTAACTCACTTATCAAGCCAGAAATCTTTCTTGAACCCGTACTCGCCTAAGAGCGGGACGAAAACACAAGGTACTGAGTCTTCTACGTGTAGGGAGCCTCCCCTCTTCTCGATTATTTTGAGAGTCTGCACGTACATGTCGCCGACAGGTATTACTATCCGCCCCCCTTCCTTGAGTTGAGATATGAGGGGTTCAGGCACTTTAGGAGCTGCTGCAGTAACTATTATTCTGTCGTAAGGTGCTGCTTCTTCATACCCTCTACTCCCGTCACCTACTACTACTGTCACGTAGTGTGAGTAGCTCGTCCTCCTCAGGTTCTCTTCCGCGAACTTAGCTAGTTCCGGCACTATCTCTATAGTCCATACATGCCCTTCAGGCTTGACTATCTCAGCTATGATTGCTGCTTGGTAGCCACTCCCAGCCCCGATTTCCAGGACTTTATTGCCTCGAGAAGGCTTGAGAGCTTCAGTCATTATAGCGACCATGTGGGGGGCGCTGATGGTTTGCCCGTAACCTATTGAGAGCGGGGTGTCTAAGTATGCTAGCTCCCTATACCTTAACGGAACAAACTCTTCTCTAGGGACAGAAAGCATAGCTCTAATAACTTCTTCACTCTTAAGTATACCCTCTTCTATCAACGACTTAACAAGCTTTTCTCTCTTCGCTCTAAACACCTCATCAACACTTGCGGACTCAACCATCATAATGAATTATCCTTTAAACAACTTAAATACTGAGGTAGGGCGAGAGAACGGGAATAACGCAGGTAAGTCTTCTTAAGCTGGCTTAATCTTTGATAACGCGAGTTGAAGACTTAATAGTTCCGCGACTCAACACTACTTGAGGTAGTTGAGTTGGATGGTTTGCCGAGTTTTAGTGATTTGCTCTGGTTTTTCTTTATTATCTGGATATTCGTTAGCTTCATGTATCCTCAGCTAAGATACTCTTCACTCAGGAATGCCCGTGTATCGATAATAAGAAGTCTTGAGAGCTACTACAACACTAAAGTCATAACTTTGATTCACAGACACGAAAGAATAACTCTTTTCGGCATACTGCTCTATAAATTCATAAATATTGAAGACTATGAAGAGATTTTGCGCGCTATAAGAAGTACCCCGCCTGACAGGAGCATAATGCTGATAATCCATACTCCAGGCGGCTTAATGCTGGCTGCTTCTCAGATAGCGCTGGCTCTTAAGAGGCACGCGAGTAAGAAGATCGTGGTCGTACCACACTAAACTATGATTGGAGGACTCTCATAGCTTTAGTTACTGACGAGTTCTGGATAGACCCAGAACGGTTTTAGGTCCTGTAGACCCGCAAATAAGTACTCAGACAGGTTCTTTACCAGCCCCCTCAATAATTAAGGTAGTTAAGGAGAAAGGTGTTGAGAAAGTCAGTGACGAGACTTTAGTTCTTGCTGACATAGCTGAGAAAGCTCTAAACCAGACTAAAGACCTAGTGAGGAAGTTACTCGAGAACAAGCTTCCTGAGGACAAGATCGAGTTAGTCATAGACAAACTCGTGATGGGGAGGCACACGCACGACTGGCCAATAACTGCTGAAGAACTTAAAGAGCTAGGACTTAACGTAAAGACAGAGATACCTCCAGCAATATATAGTTTGATGTCGCTGTACCCGCAAGAAGCTATGAGGAGGCCTGCTGTAGAGTATCTCCCAACTGAGCCGCGTAGGGTTCAGAAACAGCTTTAATAAGTCATAACACGCTGGAAGTGCAGTATCGAGTTTTTAGGGTGTGAAGAGCGGGCAGTCTTCTCGAGTGTGGCTAGTCAATAACTTCAGTTTCTTTAGCTAGTTTTTCTGCTGCTTCGTAAGTCAGGCCGCTCTCACCGAGGATCGTGTATCTCTCTGTTCTTATTTTGTGAGCTATTGTTAGAGCGTTTATAATGTCAACGTCTCTGACTCCCAGTTCTTTAGCTGTTGTAGGTAGTCCTACTTTCTTCAAGACTTTCTTTATTTTTCGCCATTCTATCCCGTGGAGGTATGACATCATTATCGCTCCAACCCCTACTTGCTCCCCGTGTAGTGCTGGGTAGTTGGCTATGTAGTCTAGCGCGTGACTAAATAAGTGTTCAGAGCCGCTTGCTGGTCTAGAACTCCCAGCGATACACATAGCTACTGAGGAGCTTATGAGTCCTTCTACTATGACTCGCACGCCTTCTATAGAGAGCTTAGATATGAGGTCAGAGTAGTTCACTACGTGTTTTGCTGAGAGTAGTGCTAGCTGTGCTGAGTAGTCCCCGTAGTACTCGCCTTTAAGTCTGTGAGCAAGCCTCCAGTCTAAGACTGCAGTGAATTTAGCTATTAAGTCTCCGGCGCCGGCCTTAATTACTCTGCTGGGTGCTGAAGTTATTATGTTTAAGTCTGCTATGACTGCTACGGGTGGCTTAGCCAGTACTGAGGTGATTTTGCCGCCTCCCCTGAGTGAGGCGAAGGGTGAGGCTATCCCGTCATGAGAAGACGTTGTAGGGACGCTCATGAATGGGATTCCTGAAGATGCTGAGAGGTACTTAGCTATGTCTATTGTTTTGCCGCCGCCCAACCCTATTATTAAGTCTGGTGAGAAGCTGTTTAGTGTTTCGTGGAGGCTTTCTGCCTCGCTTAGGGTAGGTTTATAGACTTTACTTACTTCATAGCTTACGTTACTTGAGGACATCATCTCTTCTACTGTGCCTCCTATCAACCCCCAGACGTTAGGTCCTGTTATTATGAGGACTTTCTTACCTAGTCTGAGTTCCTGAATAACTTTAGGGATTTGCCACACTACGTTCTCTCCGACAACTATTTTCTTAGGTAAGTCAATCACATGAGGTTCTCTCCTCAAACCATCACCTAAGATTAAACTTATTACTGCTGAAAATATATTTCCATGTAGTAGGGGGTCGTGATCTACTTAAAAGACCTTGTAACTTAAGAAGTTTAGGTGATGGCATGTGAGTGTTTTACACGGGACAACTACAGTCGGCTTGAAGTTGAGAGATTCCGTGGTGGTGGCTGCAGACAAGAGAGCTAGTCAGGGGTACTTCATAGCTCACAAGAGGGTTAGGAAGATTATTAAGATTGATGACCACGTAGTAATGTCTATAGCTGGGTTAGTAGCGGACGCGCAGATACTTGCTTCACAACTCCAGTATCTAGCAAGGAAATACAAGTATGAGGAGGGGGTTCAAGTACCTGTCAGAACTCTAGTCTCTTACTTAGGTCTCTTACTAAATACTTACAAGTACTTCCCGTTTGAGGTTCAGTTAATTATAGGTGGGTACGACACTGAGCCGAGACTATACGCTGTGCAGTGGTTCGGCGACTACACTGAGGAAAACTATGCTGTGACAGGGTCTGGAAGCCCCGTAGCTATAGGCTTGATAGAGAGTAGGTACTCGGCAGACCTCAGTGTTGATGAAGCTATTAAGCTAGCGTTAGAAGCTATCAGAGCATCAACTAGGAGAGACGTGTTTAGTGGTGAGGGCGTAGACGTGGCTGTAGTGAGGAAAGGTTCTGTCGAGATAAGTACTTACAGCTTGTGGTAGGGGGTTATTTAGTGGCTTTAATAGATAAGGTTAGACTGAAGATTTTAGAAGAGATATACAAGAATATACCTCCCGAGGCAGGACTAACTAAGATAGAGTTTGAAGGTCCTGAGATAGCTATATACTTGAGAGACGTGAAGAGTGTTTTAGAGAAAGAAGAACTGATTAAGTCTATAGCGAAAATCATAAAGAAGAGGGTAGTAGTCAGGGTTGATGAGTCTTCACGTAAAGACTTTAGTGATGCTCTGGAAATAATACTTAATGAAGTGCCGCCCGACCTAGGCTTAACCAAGGAAGACGTGACTTTCGACGAGGTCTTGGGGGAAGTCATAATCAAGACTACTAACCCAACAGCTTTCTTCAAAGATAAGCGCCAGCTATATAACAAGATATTCATGGAGACTGGGTGGAGGCCCCGCATACTCAGGAAGCCGCCGCTAAGGTCTTCGATTCTGGAGTCGACGGTGAAGTACTTAATATCGCAGTCAGAAGCTAGGAGGAAGATACTCAGGAGTGTTGGTGATAGGATACATAGAGACACTTTATTTAAAGACCCGTACGTGAGGATAACTGCTTTAGGAGGTTTTCAGGAGGTAGGGCGTTCATCGATACTTCTCGAGACACAGGAGTCTAAGATATTACTAGACTTCGGGTATAATCCCTCCGCACCAACACTTAAGCAGTCTATGCCTAGGCTAGACGTAGCTAACATACCTGTAGAAGATATTGACGCTGTAGTAGTTACTCACGCGCACTTAGATCACTGCGGTTTAGTACCGCTACTCTTTAAGTTTGGTTATGAGGGGCCTGTGTACGCTACTGAAGCTACTAGAGACTTGATGATCTTGCTTCAGCTAGACTTGCTCGACATATCTAAGCGTGAGGGCAAGCCACTACCCTTCGACTTGCAAGACGTTCATAAGGCGCTACTGCATACAGTGACTCTGAAGTACGGTGAAGTCACTGACATAGCTCCTGACGTGAGACTCACTTTTTATAGGGCTGGGCACATACTCGGTTCAGCTATTGCGCACCTACACATAGGTGTGGGTCTGCACAACATAGTCTACACTAGTGATTTCAAGTACGGGAAGACTAGACTACTTGATGAAGCACACACAGAGTTCCCGAGAGTCGATACTCTCTTGATGGAGTCTACTTACGGGAACGCCACGCAGTTGCCTAGAGATGAGGCGGAGGCTAAGTTCGTGGACGTGATTAACAGGACTCTCCAGAGGAAGGGTAAGGTACTCATACCTACTCTCGCGGTTGGTAGAGCTCAGGAAGTGCTGGCTATCCTGGCGACAGCTATGGACGAGGGTAAGATACCTGAGACACCAGTGTATGTGGAGGGCATGATAAATGAGGTGACAGCTATACACACGGCCTACCCAGACTTGCTATCAAGCGAGATACGCAACCTGATAAATGAGGGTAGGAATCCCTTCCTCCATAAAGCATTCAAGGTTGTTGAGCCTGGGAAGGCTAGAGTAGAGATAGTAGATTCTGACGAGCCAGCCGTAATACTAGCTACGTCAGGCATGCTCACAGGCGGTCCTGCAGTAGAGTACTTCAAGATCATGGCTTCAGACCCTAAGAACACTATACTATTCGTTAATTACCAGGTTGAGGGTACTCTAGGGCGTAAAGTTAAAGACGGTGTTAAGAACGTGAATCTAGTAGTAGAAGACAAGCTAGAGACTATAACTATAAACATGGAGGTAGAAGCTATAGAAGGATTTTCCGGGCATTCAGACCAGAATCAGCTACTCGCTTATCTAGAGAGCTTAACTCCTAAGCCGAAGAAGATAATACTGAATCACGGCGAGCCTGAAGCTACTAACAAGCTCTACAGCCTCATAGAAGAACGCAAGAAGAAGAACAGGTCTCTCATCCCGGCAACTACGGAAGTTTATAAGCCTAGAGTACTCGACTCGCTAGCGCTAGTTGTTTGAGTGACTCAGTATTTAATATTTTTGAATTCTATTATAACAAGGTGATTTAAGACGTACACAGAATATAGAGGGAAGTATTACCGCGTACTCCACCCGAGATTCACGATAGTATTAGGTACTCTCTGCAGGGATAACAGAGTCAACTTCATGCCTGCAAGCTGGAACACGCCAATCAGTGAGGAACCACCTACAGTAGGTGTTGTGGTAGATAGAGAAACGTTCACTAACGAATGCTTAGAAAGCTTAGGTGAAGCGACTATCAACGTACCTAGCGACACGCAACTACAGCTAGTCTACAACATAGGCTCAGTATCAGGCAGGAACGTAGATAAAGTCACCAAATTCTCTCTAGAACTAGTGCCGAGCACGCGGATTAGGCCGCCAGGACTCAAGGGCTCTATAGCGATACTAGAGAGTAGAGTTCACGAGAAAGTCCCCGTAGGCGAGGTAAACTTCTACATATTCGAAATACTCTTAGTTAAAGTCTTAGAAGGCTTAGCTGATGAATGGAGCATAGACTTCAACAAAACCAACGTGCTACTACACGGAGCTGGCAGAGTCTTCCATAAAGTCACGCCCACCAAAATCTTCGCAAAGAAACCCTAAAACAAACCTCTGCTAGAACCTCACACCTAGCCTACTACTTCAGCATGAAAAGTAAGTAAAGAGGGGAGGCTGACACCACAAGTCTTAATGATTGGAGAAGAGTCAAGAGATCTCATCAAGTCAATAACGATCCAAGTTAACGCTTTTATGGCTAGGTGCTTTAGTCGTGAGTAACTTATGTGAAGGTTTGGATAATGTGGTGGACCGGCCGGGATTTGAACCCGGGGCCTCTCGGATGCCAACCGAGCGCTCTTCCAGGCTGAGCTACCGGCCCATTAATCTAGAATTATTTAATCCTTTTAAATCTTTATCTTATGCGGGTTGTGTTAGGGTGTTTTCTTGTGTGTTTGGTTTATGTAGTGAGTATTTTGTGTCTGGTTTCTAGATATTTTGTGTTGATGCCTAGGTCTAGGTGCTTCATCCAAGGTGGGTCTTTCCACCCTTCCTTGATATATCGTAGTTCGTCTGTTCTTAGTTCTCTAATTAATTTCTTTAGGTTGCCTAGAGTTACTCCCTTGACTCCTAATTCTATTATTAAGTCTGAGGTTCTTGCGTCTCCAAGTCCTATTACTGCTTGAGTGAATAGCCAGTCAGTACTGTAGGTCTCGACTTCCACGTACTTGCTACTCAGGTTTTTCTGGAATAATGTGAGGTTGTTTTCTTTTTGTTTGATGTGTTGTGGGGGGAGGTACTGGAAGGGAGTCCACGGTTTCGGGACTAATAAGTTAATGCTTAACCTGAAGAATTTAGGCGGTATCTTAACCCCAGCTCTAAGAACTTCTTGAATCAGCTTCTTGACAGCACTTACGCTGACCCCCACATCTTCTTTAGGGAAGCCAGTCATGAGGTATAGCTTAACGTGCCTGAAGCCTGCTCGAACTGAGTAGATTAGTAATTCTTTAAGAGCCTCTACATCAAAACACTTGCCTAGAGGACACGAGATTTCAGGGACTAGGATTTCAGGAGCTATAGTCAGGGTTTTCTGACCCCCGCGAGCAATCAACTCTACACGCTTAGTAGTTAAGTAGTCAGGTCTTAAAGAAGGCACGCTAAACTCTACACCCTCAGACACTAGCTTCTCAAGCAGTTCTTCAGCGTACGGCACGTCAAAAAACGATAGTGAGTAGAAAATTACTCTCTTTGCCGGGGAAGTCTCAAGACCTTCTGACACGATGTCTTCTATTCTTCTTAAAGACCTGTACCTGAAAGGAGCTGACACGTGACCTTCTAAACAAAAAGCACAGAATCTCCTGCAACCCCTAGAAACCTCTATCCTAAGTCCCTGACCGTACACGGGCTCCTCATCTAGTGGGTGGTGCTGTGTAGTAGGGAAGAAAACACTGTCTAGGTCTTCAGCTACTGCCTTCTTCTTGACGCCCTCAGGAGGGAAAGTCACTATGTTTTCTTCTTCTCTCAACTTACTTAACGAGTCTGAATACCCGAGCAAGTCAATCAGCTTGTCTAGCAGGGGTTCTGCCTCACCTATGACGACAGCATCAGCTATCTTAGATAGTGGGAGCGGGTTTGAAGTAGGTGATAAGCCCCCGACGATGATCAGGGGCTTAGTTCCTGCTCTTCTCGGGAGCATTCCTAACCCGGCCAAGACCCTAGCTAAGTAGGGGTAGTCAAGCTCGAAAGACGCTGATACGAGTAAAACATCAAGATTATTAAGACTTAAACAAGCGTCAAGTGCTTCAACGACGTCTTCTTTATAGTCGTACACGTACCTGAACGCCAAGACTCCCTCAAGACTATTAAGGTAGTAGTAAGCTAACTGCATGAATAAAGAACTTACAGCAGCCGTGTAAGGCATGGGAACTAGAATACCTACTCTCATGTCTGAAGGACGGCCCTTCTTCAACACTCTCCCTAATTCTTTCCTAGGCTTACAAACAAACCCTACTAGCGGTAACATCCTAAACCGCACTATAATAGAAACCAACAATTTTAAGCTACTAACTCATCCACGCTACTTAATCGACCCACCCTCTTAAGGGGCGTGGGGTAGTGTCGGAGGCTAGGAGAGAACATCAAAGAATAACTAGCTTTTCTTTGCTAGTATTTCTAAGCATTTCTTCCATATCTTGTCGCCAGCGTAGTGGATGTTTTTTATTGCTTTTCCTTTACGTATACTCATTATCTCATCGCAACTCATCAGAGCTTTACCTATACAGAGTGGTGTTTCTTTCTTGGGGTTCCAGACAGTTACTAGAGCTTCTTTCTGAAAACCTGAACACTCTGTTATTCCTGGTGACATGACGTCAGCGCCGTTTAGTAAGTGCTTGACTGCACCCTCATCAACTACCGCGTATTGGGTGCTCTCGATCCCCGCCATCTTCACCAAGACTAGTGTTGGTGTCTTAATGTCCTCACCTACCTGTATGAAGGCCGGCAACCCGTTGAGGATTACTAGACTGACTTCCTGCTTACCAACACTCTCTAACTCTGTTATGAAGCCTGACTCCAGCTCACCTAACACCGCCACAAGCTTAGGGAATTGTGAGGTCACGTACTCCTCAATCTTCTTAAGTTCTTTCTTCCTCAGAGGATAACTACTCATTTCCCAGCCCGACCTAAATTAAGGCGCTTAGAAATATTTAAAGCCAACACTATATAGTTTTAGTAGTTAAGACTACGGGTGTTTGAGATGAGTGACGCGGCTCAACGATTGCTGAGTGAAAACCTCGGTAAGCTAATACTAGTCAAGCTACGCGGCAACAAGTTACTTAGGGGAGTCTTAAGAAGCTTTGACCAGCACCTAAACATAGTTCTTGAAGACGCTGAAGAAATTCTCGAGAATAACTCGAGGAAGTTAGGGGTAGTAGTGATTAGAGGAGAGAACATAATATTCATGTCGCCCGTGTAAGCAGGTGATTAGATAATGAAAGGAACTCCCTCCATGGGTAAACGGAGTAAGGGCAAGACACACATTAGGTGTAGGAGGTGCGGGAGGCACTCCTACAACGTAGCTAAGGGGTACTGCGCCGCGTGCGGTTTCGGCGCTACTAAACGTATTAGGAGGTATTCTTGGGCGAGCAAGAAAGTCAATAGAGTGAGGATTAAGTAGACGTAAGTAGAGTACTTAATATCACTAACGTAGTAATTATTTTAGACTCTGGTTTAGAGAGGTGTGTGTAAGAGAAATGGGTCTCAAGAAAATAGTCTTAGACGTGCTTAAACCTATAAGAGAGCCGACGCTAGTCACACTAGCTAAAAACCTCTCGAGAGTTAGCGGTGTTAAGGAAGTCTCTATAGTAGTTAGTGAGATGGACGTGGAGACAGTAACTTTAGTAATCACTATCAACGGCAACAACATAGACTATGACGAGGTAGAAAACACTCTGAGAGAGTTGGGTGTCGCTCTCCACAGCGTAGATGAGGTAGTATTCGAGTCTGAAGTTGCTGGAGGGACTGAGGAAGTAGAGGAAGGTTAAGAAGCCTCAGCGATTTTAGGTGATGCTTGGGCGTGGATGCTTCACTCATCTTCTTAATCGCTGCTAGTCAGTGGATTACGCTATTCTTGACTAGATACGGCATCCCGAGTATTCCAGTCTACGTGGTGTTGGGGGCTCTCTACGCTAGCTTCTCGAGCGCGAGTCAAGCAAGCACTCCCTTACTGAGTATGGCTCTACTCTTCCTGTTTTTCTATGCAGGAATGAACGTCGACTTAGATTCTGTTAGGAGGAGGCTGAGAGACGCGCTAGTCTTGACACTTCTTAACGTATCGTTGACTGTCACGTTAGTGTCTCTACTTCTCGTAGGTTTAAATGTTGGTTTGCTCGCTTCTCTAGTGGTTGGGGTAGCACTAGCTAACACCGCGACTGAGATTGTTGTGGTAGTGCTTCAAGAGTCTAGAGTTGATTTGCTTGCTGTGCGGAACTTGATTATAGCGGCTTCCTTCGTTGACGACTTACTGCTAGTGTTTCTGGTCGCGTTAGTTCAGAGTGCTGTTTTTATGGCTCCGGCGACCGCAAGTGTTAATGTCGTGTTGCTTAATATGGTTCTCTTAGGAGTTCCTTTCATAATATCATACGCTTCTTTCAAGTCTGTGAGCAGGATGTCTTGGAGTGAGTTCGTCGTCTTCGCTTCAGCTTTAGTGTTTACTTTAAGTTTCTTGACTCGCTGGCTAGGTATTTCCGAGTATATGGGTGTTTACGTAGCTGGATTAACTCTGAGTGTTTTTAAGCTAAAGAGAGACCCGACACTAACCTACTCAACAAAACTTTCTAGCTTGCTAGAACACTTAACTACTTACATGAAGTTTTTCGTGTATCCTCTCTTCTTCGTTGTTTTAGGTACTCTATTAAGTATTACTTCATTCTTTAACTTCACTACGTTATTACTGTTGCTCGCTGCTTTCTTGGGCAAGCTTCTCGGCTTCATAATATATAGTCTAGTGTTTAGTGAGCTTAGTCTTAGTGAGTCTTTCTTGGGGGGACTAATAATGAATTCTAGGGGGTCTATAGAGTCAGCACTTACTCTGACCGCATATCTTAACGGGTTAATAGACTTGAGTCTTTTTCAAGGCGCTCTAGCTGTCGTGGTATTATCTTCTATATTAGTGCCTTTCATAATTAGGATGATAATTATTAAGAAGTTTATTTATTAGTAGTGCTTATTAACTCGTATTGGTCTCTATTTGAGGGACCACTGCTTCCTATGGAGTGAGTAGAGTTGAGTAGCAATACGAGAGATATAGTGGCTGAGACGCTAGTCAAGTCTGAGAAGACTGTTTTCATGAATAGAGAAGTCCTTAGGTCTGATTACGTGCCGGAGTACTTGCCACATAGGGAGGAGCAGATTAGGAAGCTGACTGAAGTACTCTCGCCTCTGCTGAGGGGTGAGAGACCTAGTAACGTGTTTATTTACGGCTTAACAGGGACTGGCAAGACAGCAGTAGTCAAGTATATCTTGAAGAAGATCAGTGATTACGCTAAGAAAGTAGGTAATGACAGGTTCGTGCCAGTCTACATAAACTGCAGACACGAAAACACTACCTACAGAGTCTTGTCAACACTGGTTGAGTCTTTAGGTGGTAAAGTTCCTTTCACGGGGCTTTCTACGGCGGAGGTCTTCCGTAGGCTGAAGACAAGGATAGGTTCGGCCGGCAAGATAGTAGTTATCGTTCTCGACGAGGTCGACGCTCTAGTAAAGAGAGCTGGTGATGAGATTCTCTACAGGCTGACTAGGATTAACGAGGAGCTTGAGAAGGGGAAAGTCTCGGTTATCGGGATAACTAACGACGTCCGCTTCAGAGACAGCCTAGACCCTAGAGTAAGGTCTAGCTTGAGTGAGGAGGAGATACTGTTCCCTCCCTACGACGCAATACAGTTATCAGACATACTGAGAGATAGAGCTTCGAAAGCGTTTAGGCAGGGAGTCATTAGTGAGGGAGTGATAGAGTACTGTGCTTCTATAGCAGCTAAAGAACATGGAGACGCTAGGAGAGCTCTCGACTTACTCAGGATAGCTGGTGAGGTTGCGGATAGGTTAGGTGATGATCACGTCAAGATAGAGCACGTGAAGATGGCTAGAGAAGAACTAGAAAACGACATGGTCTCGGCAGTAGTTCAGACACTGCCGCAACACAGTAAGCTAGTCTTACTAGCTACCGCCTTAGCTGGAGGAAAACTCAACAGTACTGGAGACCTCTACATGAAGTACCGAGAAATAGCTAAGTCGCTAGGGCTTGAGCCAGTAACTCAGCGTAGAGTCTCAGACATAATTAGTGAGTTAGAGATGGCCGGCCTATTCATAGCTAAGGTAGTTAACAGAGGGAGGTACGGGAAGACTAAAGAGATAGAGCTAGCCGTAGACCGCAACATAATACTCAAGACACTTAAAGACGACGTAAAACTACTGAGTAAGTAAGTTCTCGTCGCTAGTTGATTAAGCAATGACTAACACACTAACTATAGGAATAGACGACGGTTACTTCACTCAAGAATTTAAGGAGTTGAGACTCAAGACTCTCTTAGTAGGTGTTTTATGCGCGGGTAAGAAGCCCAAGAGTGTTAAGATGACTACGGTAGTCGTAGACGGCTCAGACGGCACTTCCAGAGCTCTTGAAATTATTGAGGAGTTTATGAGAGACTTCACCACGAGCATCAACGCTGTTTTCTTAGACGGGGTCACTGTAGCCGGCTTCAACTTCATAGACCCGGAAGAAATCAACGCTAAGACGGGAATACCTGTCGTAGTGTTGTTTAAGACTAAGCTGAAGCTAGAGAAGGTGAAGACTGCACTAGTTAAGCACTTCAGTGATTGGAGAGATAGGTATGAAGTAATAGAACGCAATTACGGGAGGGCGCAGGAGGTAGTGACGCGCAGGAAGAACTTAAGGGTTTCTTCGTACGGGCTCGACTTAAGCGAGGTCTCTAAGCTAGTGTCGCTTCTTCAACACGTTTCCGCGGTGCCGGAACCTCTGAGGTTAGCAGACATGATAGCTTCGGGATTGACTAAGAACACGTGCCTCCTAAATATTTTGAGGTAGTTGTTTTCTCGGTTCTCGAACAAACCTTATATTCCCTTAACTGTTTTTGGTATGGTGTGTGAGGTATTGGATACTCAGCCTCTAGAAGAGTTACGTCAGGTTTTGTTTGGGGAAGTCTTAGAGAGACTCCCTACGTTTTGTCTTGAGAGGTGGCAGAGCCTACATGAAACTAGTGCTAAGGTGTTGCTCAGTGATAGCGGTGTTCACCCACTAACTCTATTTGAGTTGCTAGATTACGGGCTGAGTTTAGACCGGTTATCTAGTGCTGAGTTGGGGTATGGGTGGACTAAAGGCTCTCCGAAGCTTAGGGAAAAGATTTCCGAGATTTACGGCGGGGTTGTAGGACCTAACAATATCGTCGTGACTAACGGCTCTGCCGAGGCTAACTTAGTGACTGTAGTTGCTACTGTGAAGGCAGGTGATTTAGTGTTAGTTGATACTCCTAACTACATGCAGGTGCCCGGACTGCTTAAGTGGTTGGGGGCCCGCACTATATTCTTGAGGAGGGGTCCGCCAGACTGGAGCTTCCCTCTCGATGAAGCAGTTGCTTTGATGAAGCGACATAAACCTAAAGCTCTATTTGTGAACGACCCTAACAACCCTACAGGCACTTACATGACGAGGAGAGAGTTAGAAGAGCTTTCGCACGAGGCGGAAAAAACAAACACGCTACTCGTTTTTGATGAGGTTTACTGGGGTTCCGAACTGTATGAGTCTAGGCCAAGCATTCTTGAAGTTGCCGCGCCCGAGTTAGCGACGTCGGTATCCGGGCTTTCTAAAGTTTATGGGTTGCCGGGCCTGCGGGTAGGGTGGGTAGCGGGTTCTAAGAAATTGGCTGATAGGTTATGGAGCTTAAAAGACTACACTACTATAGCTCCCTCTATCTTGAGTGACTACATAGCCTCGGTAGTGCTTGAGCGCGAGAACGTTGAGAGACTTAGGGAGAGAGCCAGAGGTATTGTTAAGAGAAATCTAGAGATTCTCAGGGAGGCCTACGCTAGAGCTAGTGACCTTTTTGAGGTAGTCTGGCCTAGAGCGGGGGCCTACTTCCTGGCTAGGACTCCCTGGAGTAGCGATACTCTAATGATTGCTTACAGGCTCTTTAGAGAATACGGTGTTTTGGTGAATCCTGGCGAGTGTTTTGAGATACCTGGGTATCTGAGGGTGGGTTTAGGACAGCGACCTCAAGAATTTAGAGATGGTCTGCAGTACTTGATTGATAGTTTGACTAGAGTGCGTGAGGCTCTCCACACCAGCTAGAGAGGTAATTAGATTGTGGATATACTTCGTAGCTTCTTTGATAGGTTTAGGTGCGGGGGTACTGGGTTCTATGTTTGGTCTTGGAGGGGGTTTCCTGATAGTGCCCTTACTAAATATTGCAGGGGTTGATATTAGGGTGGCTGTAGGGACTTCTGCAAGTGCTATATTCTTTAACATGCTCTCTTCAACGATAGCGTACTCTAGATACAAGTACGTAGTGTATAAGGCTGGCGCCCTGCTTTCAGCGACTGCTGTAGTGACAGCATATTTCGGTGCTCAACTAACTAAAGTGTTGAATCCAGACCTGCTCAGAGTAGTTTTTGGGGTTGTCTTAGTCTTAGTAGGTTTGAGGATGATGATCTCTGCTAGCAGTGATAAAGTCTCTGAAAAGACTGCGGTCAGGTGGGGTTTGAGGAATTACGTCGTGTTGTTGTTGGGGGGTTGCTTAGCAGGCTTTATAGCAGGGCTTCTCGGCGTGGGCGGTGGTGTAGTGAATGTGCCTCTCTTAACATCTCTGGGTTTCTTGATGCACTATGCTGTAGCGACTTCTGCTATGGCTATTACTATAACTTCAGTTACTTCAGCGTTGACGCACCATACCCTAGGTAACGTAGACCTGGTTTTGCTGGCTTCTCTAACACCGCCGCTCGTTATTGGCGCGCAAGTAGGTGCTTTAATAGCTAAGAAGACTAAGTCAGTGACTCTGAAGAGAGGCTTTGTCGTGGTTTTGTGGGTTATTGCCGCGAGGATGGTGCTTAAAGGTTTGGGCTTCAACATACCTTAGCTCGAGGTCTTCAGTGAATGGTTACTGAGATAGCTGTGATGTCTGGGTTGATAATTCTCGCGTTGCTAGTTAACTACTTCCTTAATGAGATGGAGTTTTACGAGCCGTTAGTTAGTTTTTTGACTAACTTAGTTTACTGGTTTTTAATACCTTTAACGTTCTTCAAGACTTTCGGCGAGAGAGGACTGAATATCTCTGATTTGTGGGTCTTAGCGTCTTTCTTGTTTTTCACTTGTTTAGTGTTTGTTTTTGTGTATAAGTTGCGAGATTACAGCGAGTACGGTGTTAGAGAAGCGATATTCTTAACTTCCGTGTTTCCGAATTCTGTCTTTTTAGGGTTTCCCGTGAGTATGGCTTTCTTCGGTACTTTAGAAATAGCTTCTATTTTCGGGTTCTTTACAGTCACGCTGAATGTTGTTATTCCGGACTTTATGAGTTCTGAAAGACCTGCTTTAAGTAAGCTTATTAAGCACCCCGCGACTATAGGTTTCTTATCAGGTCTTGCTCTACACTACGTGTTTACAGAGTACGTTGCTTTAGTTTCTAACACTCTCTTCTGGGTAAGCTCACTCATGAGTTACTTGTCTGCATTAATACTTGGTTTGAGACTCCCTGTAAGACTTCACGTCTTCAAGAAGTACTTGAGAGAAGCGCTGGTAGTTGGGTTGTTTAGATTCGTGTTAAGCCCGCTAGTAAGTCTATTATTTATCTTGGTTTTCGGGGTCTCGTGGTTTAGAGGACTTCAGCTAATCCTGGTGAGCTCGATGCCTCCAGCACTAATAAACATCATAATGTCTCAAAAACATGGTTGGAAACCCGAGCTAGTCTCGGCAGTTACGGCAGTACTGACGCTCTTCAACTTAATATGCTTGATAATTCTCAGCGCATCAATTAGCTTGTGAATTCTCGCAACAAGAATCACCTCATACTCTAGTCTTAGGGCTCCGTAGCTGTTTCAAAAAGTAAGTCTCTGCAGGATTCCTCTAGAGCTAGATATGAGTTCCGTGCTGCTGAGCTTAAAGAGTGCCCATGATCTCGCATAGAGCGGCTGGTAGCCACAGCGAGCCATGAAGCAGAAGCACAACCCACCCTACCAAAAATCTAGGCAGGAAACAGAACTAGGTTCTCAACCCTTAAATTCTTATTAACAACCAACTAACATATAATTATTGGCGGGGGTGCCCGAGCCAGGTCAAAGGGGTCAGGCTTAGGCCCTGATGGCGTAGGCCTGCGTGGGTTCAAATCCCACCCCCCGCACCAACGCCGGAGGTAAGAGGTGATCAAGTCCGAATGTGGTCAAGAAGTTATATGCCTATCCACCTGTTATTTATTGCTATAGTAGCGTTTCCTACGTTGGCGATATTAACAATTATGTTAACTCACATCGGTCCTGACATAGCGTTTTGCAGAAGTCTTTGTGAAGTGTATTCGATAGGGTGTAAATATAATAGCTGGCTAGGCTGCAGGTTTGAGCTCGAGGGGATAAGCATTAATGCTACCTACGTGCCAATAGTCGTCGTTGTAGGCGTCGCGACTGCCTTAATCACTGTTTACTTATGGATTAGTACACTATACGTTGAAGTAAATCAAGACGGGATTCTAGTCGTTAAAAACTTCTTTCTACGCAGGAAGACCTACATACCCAGAAACGAGATACTGCACGTTTATGTTCAGACTCCGAATCCTTTAGGGATGTGGTTTAGGCAAGGTAGGTCTAAAGCGATAATAGTTCATGAGAAGGGTACGACAGTGTTCGCGCTGTACTCGGGGGACTTAATAGAGTTTCCTGAAGCGGTTATGAAGTACGTAGGCATAACACCTAGCACTATTGAGTCAGCTTTATGAGTTCGGCCTAGTATTCTTGACTCAGTCTGTGAGGGATTAAGCTATAGTTTTAAGCTTAGCTTAGTAATATTTGTTGGTGGGTTAAGTGCTTGTTAAGCCTCCTGTCACGGTTGATGTAGGTATTATTGGTGGGAGTGGCTTGTATGATCCGGGAATGTTTAAGGAGACTAGAGAGTTCAAGGTTTACACTCCGTACGGTCCTCCATCAGATAACGTCTTAGTCGGTTCATATGGTGGTAGGTTAGTTGCTTTCATTCCTAGACATGGTAGGGGTCATAAGATACCTCCACACAAGATTAATTACCGAGCCAATATTTGGGCTCTCAAGTCTTTAGGTGTTAAGTGGGTTGTTGCTGTCTCTGCTGTAGGGTCTTTAAGAGAAGACTACATGCCGGGAGACCTCGTAATACCCGATCAATTCATAGACATGACTAAGAAGAGGGTCTACAGCTTCTTCGACGGCTCTCTAGTAGGGCATGTCAGTATGGCTGACCCTTTCTGCCCTACTCTGAGGAAGCTGATCTTAGACGTAGGTGGCTCGCTAAACTTTAGGATACATCCTAGAGGTACTTACGTGTGTATCGAGGGTCCTAGATTCTCTACTAGGGCTGAGTCTAGAGTGTGGAAGGAGGTGTTTAAAGCTGACGTAGTTGGCATGACTTTAGTGCCTGAAGTAAACTTAGCTAGAGAAGCTGAAATACATTACGCTACCATAGCTTTAGTCACAGACTACGACGTCTGGGCTGAGAAACCCGTGACTGCTGAGGAGGTAGCTAAGGTAATGTCTGAGAATGTCGAGAAAGCTAAGAAAATTCTCGCAAACCTCATACCTAAGATACCTAAGCCTGAGGAAGCGGTGGAGTGCTGGTGCGAGAAGAGCTTGAGAGACGCTCTAATCTGATAGAAACTCTAACACGAAAACTGAGTAGGGATAAGATTCAAGAATTGAGGAGTAAGTCTCTCTCGATAATGGATTTCATCAGGAACTCTAGCAAAGTAATAACTACTACTTCAGACTTTTACGAGTCTCCGGCTAGGTATGCCTCAATAATTTTTTCTTCAATAACTGATAAAGACGTGAGGTACGTAGACCCTGAAGACTTGATGTATTATATAGCCCCCTACGATGAGGGGAGAGAACCCAGTATCATCATTTACTCATCTAGTGAGGGACTACATAATCTCAGACTACTTACTGACCAGCTGATATGGACTAACCACAGAGTCTTGGTAGTTACTCAAAGCAAGCTAGGGGAAGACCTCGAGTATAGACTGAGTAGTAGTGTCGTGGTTGACTTAAACACGGATGAGTGGTTGCTGCACTCACACATAATCACCTCACTAACTGCTGGAGAGTTAGCTCCTAGTAAGTCATTACGTGGAGTCAGAATCACTGAAGAATTAACTTCCTTAAACGCTGAAGTACTGGAAGACCTGCTTCGAACGTACGATAAAGTATTGAAGGAGTTGAGGAGGTTTATTACAGAGCCTTTCATAACTACTGCTAGCCCGTCGATGTGGGGGGTTGCTGAGGGGCTAGCTTACGAGCGCCTGCTTAACACGTACTTAGTCAGGCCTGAGGCAGTCTCTAAACACGTTCTTAAGATAAAGAAAGTTCTGGTAGTGTCTACAGATGTTGAGGAGTATTCTCTGAAGTTCGTGAAAGGCTTGTCAATCACTCAAGGTATTGAGGTATTCCCTCTAAATCTCAGGACAGACCCCCTAACATCACCTATCTACGGCTTACTACTAATAAAGTTCTTGTGAGGTATTCGAGTTGAAGAAATTGTTTGTTATGGGGGCTTCAGGCAAGCTAGTCAGGCATATAGTGTCGTCGCTGACTAAAGACTACGAGCTCTTCCTGCAGTGTAGTAGGAAGTGTGAAGAGCTGAGAGAGTTTTTGGTTAGTGCTGGCGGCGGATTAAGTAATTCAAGTACTCACTTGATAAGACATGATTTCCTAGAAGAAGGTGTTGAGAGCTTATCTAAGAAGTTGAGAGAATTAACGAGTAGTCTAGACGCTTCTATACTTATTGAGCCCGTGTTCGATCAAACCCCTTTTCAAGACTTACGTGAGGACCTCATCAAGAAAATAATTTACTTAGATTTGGTAGTGCCGGTATCCTTGATTAGGATTCTGACTCCCTTCATGTCTAGTAGAGAGTCAGTAATTATTGTTTTGGTAGACCTAACACCTTTCGAGGGTTCTAGAGTTTACGCAGGACTTAACCCCTCATTACCTACGGTTGCTTCGTCAGCCGCTCTCTACGCGGTAGTTAAGGAATCCCTGCATTACTTACCCAGTAATATTAAGGTGTTTGGTGTTGCTCTCGACTGGGTCAGAGTCCCTTCTAAGAAGTTGCCGTCAAACGTTGCTTCAGTAGCTATGAGTGTAGAAGATGTTGTGAGGTTTGTTAAGGGGTTGCTAGAGGAACCCTCTAAAATCTCTTCTGGGGCTTTAATTAGGTTGAGTCGTCGGGGAGGAACTACTTAGTTCAGACGCGGGTTCTCACATCACTGCTCAACCCTTGTAAGCTTCATCATCAACATAATATTACTCTTCTAGCTTAAATTTCTTGAAGTCCCTATTAGTGTGGGAGACCTGACGCCTGGTCGCGCGGCCCCGCGATAGTGGGGGAAGTAAGCAGTAGTGTTTAGTTAGGTGTTTGTGAAGATGGAGTTAGTGCCGGGAGCTGAGGTAGCTGGCGTGTCGCCAGCACTCTACTTGCGGAAGTACAAGACCTTAATTGTGGCTGACACTCACATTGGTTACGAGGACGAGCTTGCTTCAAGAGGTGTTTTCATACCTCGTTTTCAGTTGAAGAGAGTTATTGAGTTGCTTGAGAGACTCTTTAGTAGCTTCCTCGTGAGTAAGTTAGTGATAGCTGGAGACCTTAAACACAGCTTTAGCGGGATAGGCGTTGCCGAGAAGAGAGAATTGATGAAGTTTTTCACGTATGTAGCGCCTAAGGTAGAGGAAGTAATTGTTGTTAGGGGGAATCACGACAATTACTTGCCCCTACTAAAGAAGAAGTTTGATTTCATGTTTGAGGATTACGTTGTTTTAGGAGAATACCTAGTGATTCACGGCCATAGACCCATCCCTGAAGACGTCGGCAGTTCGTGGGAATACCTCATCTTAGGTCATGAACACCCAAGCATAACACTGAGAGATAGTGTGGGGAGGTTAGGCAAGTTTTCTTGCTTTTTAGTGGGGGAGATAAGTAACTTGAACAAGGTTTTCGTCACGTTGCCGGCTACAGGAGCTTACCAAACAGGATCTAGAATAACACTAGATAAAGAAACCTACATATCGCCGATACTGAGAGAGAACGCCTCAATACCGAACATAAAGCCAGTCATAGTTGATGAGGAGATAGGAGTTTTTGAGTTGCCGCAACTAAAAGACATTGCTGAATACCTCTACACCAAGTAAGTTGCGGTGCTTGAGGAGTCGTTGCGTAATATCCTGATTTATAAAGGCTTAAATACGTTATTAAATTATTGGGTGCTTAAAAGTGGAGATCAGGCCTATTATTAGGATTGAGAATATCGTAGCTACTGCAACACTTGACCAGACTCTTGATTTAGGTGCTGTGGCTAGGACTGTTTCGAACGTTGAGTACGACCCTGAGGAGTTTCCCGGCCTTATTTACAGGCTTAGCAAGCCTAGACTAACTGCATTGATATTCAACTCAGGTAAGATGGTTATTACTGGAGCTAAGAGCAAGAATCAACTGATTGACGGGTTTAAGAAGATAATCAGGGCTTTCGTCAGGCACGGCATAATAATAGTTGGAAAGCCCAGAATACAGATACAGAATATAGTTGCTTCAGCTAGTTTAGGCGTTGAGGTAGATCTAGAGAAGGCAGCTATAATACTCCCTAACGTCATGTATGAGCCGGAACAATTCCCCGGCCTGATTCACAGGATGGATGACCCGAAAGTAGTCCTCTTAATATTCAGTAGTGGTAAGATGGTCATAACTGGAGCTAAAGATGAGGAAGAAGTCAGTAATGCGGTAAACAAGATATTTGAGAAACTTAAAGAACTTAAGTGTGTTAGGGAAATTCCCTCTACCCTCTGACAGAAACTCAATCCCGCTCTAAAGTTTTTACTACGCAGATTAATTACGTTAATAGGTTTGATTCCTTCCCCGCCCTAAAGAGCTGGTTTCCGGTTGTAAGTATGTAGTCAGAGTGAACTGCGGTCTTCATCCCCTCACGAGTCTTAGGCTGCCCACCTCATCATCGAAAGAATTAGTGTTTAGATTAATTTAAGCTTCTCCTGACGTGTGCTGCGCTGTTTTCTTGCGGAGTCTTCTAGTAGCGAATTCAAAAATATTTAAATTGGTTTCTATAAGTTTTTCTAGGTGTGCTAGGGTGAGTTCCTCGAGAGCTGTGTTGGAGGTCAATAATCTGAAGGTTTATTACCGTACTCTAGCAGGGCTTGTGAGAGCTGTTGATGACGTCTCGTTAAGTGTTGGTGAGGGCGAGGTTCTCGGCCTGGCTGGCGAGTCCGGGTGTGGTAAGTCTACTCTAGGTTATGCTCTACTCGGTCTAGTTCCTCCGCCAGGCAGGATTGAGGGTGGTAGGATAGTCATTGACGGCATAGAGATTACTAAGCTCAGTGAGGGTGATTTAAGGAAAGTTAGGTGGAATAAAGTTAGTATGATATTTCAGGGAGCTATGAACGTTCTTAACCCAGTCTACACTATTGAGAAGCAATTAACTGAGGTGCTCGCAGTACATAAGGGGTTAACACAGGGAGAGGCTATCAAGGTAGTTATTGGCGCGCTTAAGCAGGTAGGTCTGAACCCTGAGTTAATGAAGAGATACCCGCATGAGTTGAGTGGCGGGATGAAGCAGAGAGTAGTGATAGCGATGGCTCTGCTACTCAAGCCTAAGCTAGTTATTGCTGACGAACCAACCACGGCTTTAGACGTAGTTATTCAAGCGCAGATCATGAACTTACTGAAGAAGATTAAGTCGGAAGAGAAGACTTCGATGATCTTCATAACTCACGACCTGAGCTTAATAGCTGAGATTTCTGATAGGATAGCTATCATGTACGCAGGTAAAATAGCTGAGATAGGGCCTTCAGAAGAGATATTTAACGATCCTAAACACCCCTACACGCAGGGGTTGCTTAAGAGCATACCTCGTTTAAGATCAAAGGAGAAAATAACGTGGATACCGGGTGTTCCTCCAGACCTCAGGAGACCCCCAACAGGGTGCAGGTTTAACCCTAGATGTCCTTACGTGATGGAAGTGTGTAGGCGTGAAGAACCGCCGATGATACGGTTAGGCGAGAACCACTACGTGTCTTGCTGGCTACACGCTAGAGGTTAATACTCTCTACTTAGCTCGCTTACTTTCTGTTTTAAGACTCTTTTTAAAGACTCTCTCAATGTGGGTAAGTGCTGCGTATGCTACTATAACGATTCCGCAAACCCATGAAGCCAGAATAGGTAGTAGTAAGTAAGACTTCTGCTGAATCAATAACGCATTCAGGCAGACTACTAAGTTAGTGTCTTCGTAGGGAATTACGTAAGCGTAGAAATACGTGACGTCATCTATGAAGTACGTGAACTTAGACACGACTACAACAGACTTAGGTTCCGCGTCGCTGACGCCGTAAGTCACGTTAAGTATTGTTTCTCTGTCACTCACTATACTTAGAGACACGTTACTTAAACTTGCTGGGAGCGTGTAATTACCCCAATATATGAGTAAGCCCTCGAAAGCCTTCAGTGAATACTCACGACACTCCTCAAAGCCTATTACTTCAGGTATTGCTGACGCAATGCTTAAGACTAACGAAATCACTAGAAGTAACACACCAACTAGAACTAACGTCCTCGTCCTCACCCTCATCTTGAGGCTACCATCATAGATAGTCATGAACGTAAAAGTTTATAAAGGTTCATCAGTAGATTTATAGTGAGGTGACTATATGAAAAAGTACGCATCCTTAACTATACTCTCACTCATCTTAATAGCTACGGTGGTAGTATTCTCGGCTGTAGTGGGCGCGCAACAACAAGTAGGTCCCGCATCAGAGTCTATAACCTTTAAGAGGTACCCACTAGTTCCCGACACTATAGCTGCCGCGTTCCAGTCAGGCGAGATACAGGCTTACATATTTGGTATCAGACCAACTCAGTTAGATGCATTCAAAACCATAGAAGCTAACATCACGTATGTTGCCGCGCCAGGAGGCTTAGTAGACATAATACTCAACCCAGCACCAGTTAAGACAGTCAATTTAACGGGAGACCATACCGGCAAAACTGTTACGGAGATAGCTAATATGCTCGGAGTTCCTGACAACATAATAGTTCAGTACTACTACGACTCAGAAAAGGGCGTGACCTTCGTGGATTTAGCTGCTGACGGGGAGAGGATAAATCCTCTCGGGATTAAGAGACTCAGGTTTGCACTAAACTTCGTAGCTAACAGAGACTACATAGTGAACACGCTCTACAGAGGCTATGCCTCACCCATGTATACTTTCTTATCTGCTTACGACCCAGACTACGCGTTAGTCGCTGACATAATACTTGCTTACAACTTCAAGTACGACCCCTACTATGCTAGGAAGGTAGTGAGTGAGGAAATGACTAAAGCAGGGGCTTACTTAGTTGGTGGTAAGTGGTACTATGCTGGTAGTCCGGTGGTTTTGAAGTTTATTATAAGACAAGAAGATGAGAGGCTTGATATAGGTGAGGAATTCTCTAAAGACCTGGAATTCTTAGGCTTTACGATCGATAAACTCATAACGACGTTTGACGTAGCTCTAGCTAAGGTGTATGACACAGACCCTGCTGATTTTGAATGGCACCTCTACACTGAGGGCTGGGGTAAGTCAGCACCAGACAAGTATGACTCTGGAACTATCAATCAAATGTGTGCGCCGTGGGTTGGCTACATGCCTGGATGGCAGACAGAAGGTTGGTGGTGGTACAGGAACGACTTCATAGACGAGTATGGGCAGAAGATATACTTAGGTTTATTCACTAGCAGGGAAGAAAGAGACACATGGTATAGGGACGTGACTAAGACATGTATAGAAGACTCAATAAGGATATGGTTGGCTACTAGAATGGACATACATGTAGTAGTAAAGACTATGAAAGGCATAACTACAGACTTAGGTGCCGGAATGAGGTCACCGTTCAATACTAAGGGAGTATATGTTCCGGGCAAGCCTGACCTAACCTTCGGTCATCTATGGGTCTACACTGCCCGAACTATTTGGAACATATACGGCGGCTTTACGGACGTTTACAGCGTTGATATAGAGAGAGCTACTTACGACCCAATGATGTGGTCTCACCCACACAACGGTCTCCCAATACCTATTAGGTCGAGCTACGAGGTCGTTACTGCAGGTCCTGATGGGAAGCTACCGATACCTTCAGACGCTATCTGGTGGGACGCCTCGCAAGGCATGTGGGTCTATGCTAACACGTTAGGGAGAGTTAATGCGACCAGCGTCGTCAAGTTTGACATGTCTAAATACTTAGGTGCTAAATGGCACCACGGACAGACAATAACTTGGGCTGACATACTAGGTAGCTGGGCTTTATGGCTAGACATATGCTACAACGAGACTAAAGCAAACTACGAGACCCCGATATCAGGTCCTAACAAGCCGCTCTTCGACACCTTCAAGGCGTTGAGGATAGTAGGCGATACTTTAGAGGTATACGTAGATTACTGGCACTTCGAACCAGCCTACATAGCGAGCTACGCCACATTAACTCCCGTAAACCCTGTCGAGTTACTAATGGTTGAGAATTATCTAGTATTTGACTCTAAGAACTACACGTTCTCAACTACATTGAGCACTCGAACAGGACTGCCTGTGTTGAACCCAGTTCCGTTCCCCGATCACGCGGCATCAATAAAGAGCGTAGCTGATGCGTGGAGAGGAGCCGCATACTTGCCGAGCAAATACTTCACGCTACCTGACGGAACTAACCTTATGTCCGAAAACGAATGGAGTGGCAGGTTAGACGCTCTATCAGCTTGGATAGCACAACACAACCACGCGTGGATTTCGCAAGGACCATACTACCTAGACACCTTTGATAGACTTGCGCAACAAGCTACAATCAGAGCTTTCAGAGACCCAACATACCCGCTCACGCCAGACTTCTGGAACTTAGGCGGCATAATATCTCCGAAGATAGGTGATGTGATAGCTCCAGCATCGATAGAGATAGGCAGTAACCAGACAGTCTCGCTCACAGTGCTTGGTGTAGGGCCTTTCAGTGTTAAATACATATTGAGAGAGAAAGGCACCAACAAGATAATGGCTGTGGGTACTGCTACCGAGGTGGAGCCAGGTGTTTTCGAGATATTCATAGGTAGTGATGTGACTTCTGAATTCAGACCATACTACTACTATGAGCTACTACTAATAGCAACCAGTGAGGCGGTAGCAGTAATAGACACTACTACAGTGACTTTCGAGTCTGTGCCTTCTCTAGCAGAGTTGGAGAAGAGCTTGAGAGAAGCTATATCTGGAGTAGCTCAGCAGACTCAAGCACAGCTAGAAGCCTTGAGAGAAACGTTCTCGCTAGCTCTAGGAGCTATAGGTGAGACACTCATCTCAACACTAACTAACATGAGCAACAGTATTACATACCTACTTAACATGACTACCTCTACGATAATCACAAACATGAACACTCAATACAACACGCTGTCTTCTAAGATAGATGATGTTTCAGGCAGGATCTCTACGGTTGAAAGCGAGGTGAGTGACTTGAGCAAGAGTGTAGAGGATATTGGTGGTGCGGTAAGTTCACTAACAACTTACGTGACTATCGTTCTAGTCATATCGATAATTAACTTGATAGTGAGTGTCGTACTACCTTTCATGAGAAAGAAGTAGTAAGAACTCCTTTTTAGATCATGTTTTTATTTTAAAAATAATATCAAGTTACCTTGTTCTATCGCTTGTTACTCCCGGCTCAGGGGAAGCTACTCTTAACAGAGTTAGCTCTGTTCTGAGGGGCTGATAAGGCTCTTAAAAATTTTTAAATCCTGGTAGATAGTCTTGTGAGGGTGTGTGTATTGGGCGTTGCTACGGTATTAGCGCGGAGAGCGATATTCCTGGTGTTAGCTCTATTTCTTGCAGTATTACTGACTGGATTCATACTTGGAATTACTGGTTATATAGATGCTATAATAAATGCTATAATAAATGATGAGGTTCGAGCGTATAGACAGATGCTGATTTCATTACCGCAGAAACCTCCGCCTGAAGAGTTAGAGAGGTTAGTTAGCCAATATAGGCAGGAATTAATAGAGTATTGGGGTATGGATAAGCCTTGGTATGTCAGGATAATTCCGATGGTCTTTAATACCTTAACCCTTAACTTAGGGAAGACTCAAAGTCCTGAAGTAGCGAACGTTGCTGGATTAGCGCCTAACTCGCCAGTTAATAGTGTGATACTATCATGCCTTCCTAGAACCATATTCATGATAACTTTTGC
>JAWBSH010000013.1 GCA_038843015.1 Zestosphaera sp.
GGTATAGTCTCGCTATCACCAATCTTATACACGACCTTATAGTAGGTAGGCTTACCCATATAGTTCGAAACAAAGAAACACAATCTCAGGGTTGAGTCATTCACGGCTGTCTTGGGGTAGTAACCAATCCTGCAATCCTCATTTAGTAAGCCAAGCGCTGTGAAGGGCTCCGTAACTTCTGGTCTAACCACACTCACTACTCCAATAACTGACGCGACAACACTCACAGCAAGTATCACGGCGAAGACCTCATCATCAATAATCAACTCTACCACCTCACAACCCACTTCCTATGAAGCTTAAACCAGAGGTAGAGGTAGAGTCTAGGCAGAACAAAGTAAACTACTAAAGGTATCGACACTAAGCAAGCAACAGTCGCTGCCTTCACAGCGATTATTCTGAAGTACGTAGACTCAGCACCAGCCTTAAGATCCTCAACAACTCTCCTAGCTTCCTCGAGATGAGTACGTGCTGCCCTAACATCTCCTCCAACATACTCACTTATCGCTCTGTTTAGTAGGTCTACAACAAGCCCTACATCAACACCCCTACTATGCAGGTATTCTAAGTCTTTCATTATTGACTCTACCTCACTCAACAAATCTTCTTGAGCAAGACATGCTGGGAGAGAAGTAATCAACAGCCCCGCGAACACAACCAGCGCGAGTGTTGTGAGTCTAAACACCCTTAAACACCATAATGTGATTAGATGACTAACTATTAAAATGACTTACTCCCTGCTAATGCCTGGTGCCGTGACAGCAAACCCGTATCTCGTGAAAACACTTGAGATTACGTAGTACTTGAAGTTAAGTGCTTTCGAGTGTATTAGTACTACCACCCCACGCTCAACCCCCTGAGTCTTCAAGTCTCTCGCTACGGCGGCTCCGTAAGCTTCGAAATACTCTGTAAGTTCTCTTAAAAACCCTTCTTCCGGCGCGTGAGTTACTGGCGGGTTAGGTCTGAACCAGCTAGTATAGTCGTATAGTGCTGTTAGTTTCTCTTCTAACACTATAGTGTTAAGTCCTAGCAAAACGTCTATTGCCTTACCTCTTAAGAAGTAAGTATCGCCGCGCGGCGTTATCAAGTATAGGTAGAACTCACTAGGTGTTCTCGCTTGTGATTCTATGCTTGAGAGTATGTAGCTGTATAGTGTCTGGAGTAGCAGATCCAACTCAATGATGTTAGTAGCGGTGAGGTCAGCAACTACTATACTTCTTGACGGGTGAGAGTGCTTCTCTACATCACTAGCACTATAAACTTTAACAACCAAATCTATAACGTCACTCCTGCGAGCACTCTTCTTCCAGTGAATTAGTCTTAGTGAGTCTCCAGGAGTATACTCTCTAACACCTAAATACTCACCCAAATACCCTCTCGCAGCCTGTATTACTCTCTCCATAATCTTTCGAGGGACTTTCCACACAATCTTAACTTCAAAACGTGACTTAAGACTAAACCTCACACGCCTTATCATGGGGACTGCAAGCAACGGCAAGTACTTCTCTAGTAGCTCTATATCGCCAGTTTTCTTGATTCCGGCTCTCTCAACATAATACTTGCTTTCAGGCGTTGTTGCTAGAAGCGTAGACGCGACTCCAGCACTACCTGGCTGAGGCGTGAGGAGGTCTGAAACCTCCTTAGTAGGGAGAGGAGTTAACTGAATCGTTAGCTTAGCAATAATTGGTGGTGAGATATACCTCGAGTACTCAGCTAAGACTCTCTCAGCACGCCTATATAGTTCTGCGAATTTCGGCGTGACTGTATACTCTACCAGGTGGGGCCCGTGCTCTACTCTAGCTAGACGCCTCAAATCCTCTACTACTACCTTAATACTCTGCCTACCTACACCAAGCATCTTAGCTCTAATCCTAACGTTTTCTAGGACTTGATTCACGCCAGTCTTCTCACAATATAGTTCATTACCTACCTCGACGTAGTACTTGAAGGAGCCGGGACACTCTACCCCAACTACTACGTTGACGTAGTCGTTTAAGTAGGTAGTAGGGTTTGACAGAAAAACTGTAACTCTAGACTTACTAAGTCTGTAATACTCTAGAACTACAGGTAGTGTGAGTGAAGTTATTGAAGCAAGAGCGACCAAGATAGTCTTTGGCGAGACTAGATATACTGGCGCGAGCACTAGAACAAGCGTGTAGACAGGTTTCAAGACTTCTCGCTCGCCCGAGTACAGGATGAAGTAAGCGGTACTCATTGAAGCTGTAAGAATTGATATTAGGTAGGCTGTAGGCTGGCTCACCAGCATCGTGAGTGCTAGACTGTAAGACACGGCAGATATGAGTTTTATGTATGAGTTCCTCACTAGTATTAAGAGTGGAAACACTAGCAAAGCGAGGGCGGGGTAGCCTATAGTAGCGTAAGCAACGAAACAGCCGGCAACCTCAAGTAGTGAGGTCACGTACTCCAAGACCTTACTTCTTGACCGCAAGATAAGCCACCACAGACAGTAAAGCTAGTAGTGGGAGAACCACGTAAATACTGGGCGAGCTCCTCTGAACTAGCTGAGCTCGCAGAATCTCCACGAGATGCGACCTCATCTCCGACTGATCAACTACTACAGTCTTATTACCAGCGAGAACTTTAATGAAGTCTAGATTGTGTGTTAAGACACTATTCTCTAGTAAGTACTCCGTAAACAAAACGAGAATCTTGCCTTTCTCGAGAGTTACCTCAACACCGAGAGGGAACGAACCTATCGGCTCGTTCAAGTCGTATAAGTTATTCCCGCTCACATCAACATACGAGAACAAACTACTCCACGCAATCACGCTCACACTACTAGAACTAAAGTCTACGTCTAGCGCGTAAGGCTTCCTGAAAACTGCGTTGCCGTATGTAGTATTCACTAAAACACTATCTAAATCACCTGCGTTGAATACCGCGTCACGCACGTAACCCTTGAAGCTTGCGTGAGTGCCTAACTCCTCAAGAACCTTAACTAAATACTCAGGAGACCCGTAAGCTACTACGACTCCGCCGCCCTCAACAAAATCAAGTAGTTGCTTAACACCCCCGGGGGGTTCGGCGCGAGCACAAATCAGCAGAATACTCTCGCTGTTGAGGTTGCTTAACTCACTTAATGAGTACAGTACTTTAACGTCTAGTTTCGTGTAGAGGTCAGACAATCCGTTAGGTCCTTCACTAGCTATGCTGTAAGCAGTGTTTGACGGGAGAGAGACTACGATGAAGAGTCCTAAGAGGACCCCCAACACAACAGATAACACTATTAGTCTACTCTTCACCAGCGGCACTTAAAGCACCTCGATAAGTAGTCTCAGCTTCCTGGTATGTAGGTTTCTTACTAGAGTATAGGTCTCTCTCAACCAGTAATAAAAATCTCCACAAGATTCTCCTGAGTCTCTCGTGCGTGGAATGAGATATACTCACGTAGTGTTCTCTAAGAGTTTCGTTAGGGGTAGGTAGCCTCAATTTCAGCTTCTTGAGGAGGCTGTAGTAGAGTAGTGCTACGCGCGAGTTTAACCCGAGCTCGTAAGGCTTTAAGATGAAGTTCCTCGCAAGCGCTTCCGCTCTGCGCGGGACGTGCTGCACCCTCCTCCACACACCAACAACTACTGGTATGAAGCTTCGCTCATGCCCGCTTACTAGTGTGGTGATGAATATTGTGATGAAGATTAACGCGATAATGACAGGCATATTAACGACGTAGATGCTTAAGTTCAGATTTAGTGTTCTGTAAGACTCGTTTAGAGGCTCTATCTCGACTACCAGGTTCACTAATTGAACAGGCAGGAACCCGCCGTAGACAAGTATTTCTTGAGTACCGCCACTAGGTACGTAAACAGATTTCTCACCGTAATTAAAGACCTTCACGTGTAAGTCTTTCTGGTCTACGTTATTAATGAGGAGAGCTACGTACCCGAGCCAAGCAATAGAAACGTTCTCAGCAATTACTCTCACGTGAGGGTATAGAGGCTCTATATAGACTGGCCTGTCAAGACATCGTGAGAAAGTCTCTGTTGTGGCGTTCACGCAGAGCTTAACCTTGTTTAAACCGATAGTGTAGTTCGTGAGGTAATAATCTATCGTGAGGGTAGTAGAGCCTGGCTTGAGTAGTAGAGTAGCGACTTTAAAGTCGTTGAAGTACAAGCTCGCGTTGTATGACTCGTCAGATATTATCGTAACGCGTAGCGGGCTACCATACTCGATAACGCTCGGCGAACCAAGCTGGACTCCAGGTAGTCTATACTGTATTCTCGTGAACCCTGCCAGTATGTAGGAGCCGTTCGTAAGTCTTAAGTATAGTGCTAGCAAACACTGCCGAACGTCTCTAAGTCTTAAGCCTAGCGACTCAATCAGCGAGGCCGGCGGTAGCTCTACCTTAAACAAGTAGTGTGTTTCGTTGACTTCACTAGGTTTAAACTCACTTATCTTAACGAGATTAGGCCACTCATACGTCTCTACCGCGCTTAACTGAATATTCTTTGAGGCGATGACCTCTACTACTTCTCCCGGGGAGTATGAGTCTTTGAGTGGTTTTATGGTGTAGAGTCCCTCGTTTTGGGTTTCGTAAATTGATTTAATTATTAACTGATATACTTGCTCTCTCAAAGTATTTAGCTTCATACTGACGTAAACACGTAGTGTTTTTGCTGCTTCAGGGTCGTGACTGCACGTGCCGAGTCTACTAGCATAGGCCTCTATAGAGTCAAGTCTTTCTTGAATGTTACGCAGTATTAGAGCTGTGTTTTGTAGTCCCTCACTAACTCCGTGGAGTGCTCTATAATAGTCTATGATAGTCTTGTAAGTCCTGACATGCAGGTCTCTCAAGTCAGCAGGAGTTGACGCGTTGACGAGGTACCGAGCCATCAACTCGCCGGTAGAGTCTCCCTTGATAGCGTGGTCTAACACTATATTTAGTAGTGCTAGGAAATACAGGCAGTCTGAGTTGCTACTCGATGTTTTGAGTATTGGTGTGTGTATCTGATGAACCAACAACAAAACTAGTACTAGAGTGAGTAGGTATTGCCTCCTCATCAACCAACTAACACCTCATAAACTCTGAGAGCAACTATGATCATGAACGACAGTAGTAGTGCAACATTCAATACCTTGACATAGAGTGGTGTTTCGAGGAAGGGCCTAACCACAGCGTATGTTATGAAGTAAGACAGTACGTTCACGGCTACGTAAGCGTCAATCCTGTTCTCACCTAAAATAAATAGTGAGGCGTTCATAGAGGTCGTGAGTAGGACGTAAATCAGTATTAAGAGTTCTACTCTCTTAAGCAATCTTCTCAACCCTCACGACAAGTCTAGTATATCCTGGTGTCGCTTCCTTCTCAACTAAGTGTATCTTGCTCTCACCAACGAGTCTCGCAATAGTAGCTAGCACTAACAACACTACAGGGTCGAGAGGGTATTTAGTATAGTCTGCCAGAGGTTTTGCTAACCCGATAACGTTAATTGCGAGGAACTCACCCCTCTGCTCAACCCTGACAGCCTTACATAAAGCGAGTTCACCCGCTATTAACGAATTTAGAGAATCCTCTAAGCGTTGAGCACTCAACTCTTCTAGCTTCTCAACATCTCGAAACACATCAACAGGTATTGAAAAGTAGGGTGAGCTACCAGCAAAGCCCACACCCGGGTTTGGATTGTCAGGACACCCTGTTTTCGAGAAAACTATTAATGCTGGCGTGGACGTGCCGTGAACACAGACTTTACTATTTAAGAGGTCTAGATCTTCTACTACCGCTGTAGCTGCGTGAACTAACATTGAAGCGTAGTTGAGTACTGCGTCAAGCGCGGGTTCTCCCGGCGTAAAGCTATAGACTACTACTACACCACCCACAACACCTATTGAAGCACCAACTCCTACGAGTCCCGTATCACTCGTGATTAAACCGTAAACAACTAGGAGAATCGAGACTATAACTATGTCCGTGCCTAAGACGAGGAGACGTATATTCATGTGAGAGCCACCACCCACGGCTTAACAAGCAAGTCTAGCCCGAGAACAATATTCGCGTACTTCAAGTGTTCACGACCACTACTAAATACGAGCTTATTCCTAATTAAGTGTAGTGATGCGAAAGAAAGTAAGACACTTACTTTGATGTCTGTGAGCGGCGAGTAGTAGAGTAGTATGAAGAACAGCATAGAGAACACATACCGATAAAAAACGCTCTTACTAGTTGATGATACCACGACAGACACTATAGCGTCAAAAAGTGTTAAGAGTATGTATCTTAGAGGGTAGTCAACACCTAAGTAAACACCTACTATCGTCGAGACTAATATCACGAACGGTATATAAAGCTGGAAAAAATCTCGGACTCCTGTTGAGTAGTAGTAATACGCGTAAGTAAATAGTATAGCTAGAATAAGCGCGGCATCTACCAAGTAATCAAGCACGCTCGCCAGGATCGCGTGTAGTAAAGTGTAAATAAACACTATCAGAAGATATGACGCGATCGTGAAGTAGTGTTCTATCAAGTGCCTAAACACTAAGATGACGTTGAGAAACGCGAAAACTACTACGGCTGTCAAGTAAGGCGTTATGAACGAGTTTTTATGTAGGTAGAATAAAGTGTATGATGCTACGAAGATTAGTAGGGGGAGGTAATCCCGCGCGGGAGTCGTCAACTTACTTAAGCTACTTCGGTACTGGGACATTCTTTAATGCCTCTAAAGCAATAGATCCTGTGTCTAGATTCTCGAGCTCGTATTCCTCCTTCAACTTAACTCTGTGCGCGACCACGTTTACGAATATCGACTTAACGTCATCAGGTATCACGTACTCACGACCTTCAAGAATAGCTAGTACTCGCGTGAGCTTCATGAGGTCTATCGTTACACGGTGTGACGGGCCGTACGCGACTGCCGGGTGAGTCCTCACGTAACTTATCAACTTAACAATGTAGTCTACTATGAAATTACTTACCTCAACGAGTTTCGGTATAGAGTTGAGAATAGCTCTCACGTCTTCAAGACTTATCACGGGTTCTATAGGGAGAGTCAATATTGCGTCAGCTCTCGAGACTATCTCAGCTTCTTCTTCTGGCGGGTTGTAGAAGCTTGGTAGCTGGAAAGCAAATCTGTCAGCGAGAGTTTCCATAATCTTGTAAGACCCTATAGCGTACTTCTCCGGAACTTGAGTAGCGACAACCATGAGTGGTCGCGGGATGGGGTAAGTTACTCCATCTACCGTGACCTGATACTCCTGCATAGCTTCTAGTAGTGAGGCCTGAGTTCTTGTGGGAGCTCTATTCAGCTCGTCAAAAAGTAATATATTAGTGAATATAGGTCCCCTCACGAATACTCTCTCACCACTCGGTCTATACATGTGGAAACCGAGGATATCGCTAGGGAGTATGTCTGGATGACCCTGCACTCTCCGGTACTCACCACCTATAGCTCTCGCGAGAGCCTTAGCTAGTAGTGTCTTGCCAGTTCCGGGGTATCCCTCAATTAGTAGGTGACCCCCAACGAAGAGTGTTGAGATAGCGTACCTCACTACCTCATGCTTACCGACATAAATTTTCGAGATCTCGTTAATAACCCCCCTCAACATTTCTCTAGTTTTGTCAAAGTCTAGCGCGCTCATACTTAACTCCTCGTCTTAATTAATTGAGCATACCTATAAACGTAAACAACGAGTATATACGAAACCAAAGTAACGAACAACACTACTCCAACAATACTGAGGACGTTTAGAGACTCATTCCCTAAACTCGTTGCTTGCCCCTCACTAATATTCAGTGCCTTTATTAAGGCTCCCCTAGCAGCTTCTAAGTCTGAAGCAGTATCATATGGTCTGAACACAGATACTCGAGCGTACAAGACTTGCTCGCTACCAATAGTTTTGACTATGACGGGTATTAACGTGTACGACAGTATGTACTTACTATTACTCTTCTCCATAGTTATGTGACTTAATTGGAGCGTGTTGCGAGACTCACTCCAAGAATTCAGTATTTTGAAGCCTTGTAAGCTCACACACAACTGAAGTGTGTGGAGTCGTGCAGGAATATCAACAACCTCTAGGTATCCCTGATATACGGTGTCGTCTATAACGACTCTCACTCTGTACGTCGCTAAAGCACCACTAACCCTAGTTAAGAAGTCATCGTACGTTACTCTGAGTACCCTAACTTCACTACTGAATAAGTATGTACTCAGATTATTCACTGCCTCATCTAAGTTACCTACCTCAACTACTGCGTGACTAGCGTTAGTAGTTCCCGCGTCCGCGGTTACCGCTACTAGACTCTGCATCAGTAACACAATAACAACTGCCGACGCTAATGTCCCGCTCACGTGCCCCCACCTCAACTCAGGAACGTAAGCTTCTATCGTTAGTGGCTTAGGTATTATGAACCTCACCTGAGTAACTCTATCTATTATGACATAAGCCAAGACTACGGAGATTGACGCGTATATTATTGAGGGAGAGTAGTGAAAAATTCCTACCGCAGCGTCTACGCTGTAATACTTTGCAGTAAAAACTATGATCACTACCCTCACTAGGTTGCCGAGAAACCCTACTAGAAGTCCTGCTAGCAGAGCTAGTAGCGAGGCCCCGAGTTTTTTGAGTGCTTTCTCATGGCTGACCGTGATGTAATATGCCAGGAGAGGAAAGATTACTATTACTGTGCTGAGTGTTAGTATCCCGCTACACGCGGCTTCAACACCGAGTAAGTAAGGACCTTGACTAGTCTCAACCCTGATCGCGGCGAAAGCTCCTGTATCAATGAATTCCGTGCTAGTTAGTGCAGCCGCTACCCTGCCCACAACTCGTGAGAGGTTCGTAGTCACTACATCTATCACGCTAGTTGGTACGGGTACTGTGAGTAGAGGGGTTAAAACTGGAACTACGTCTCCTATAGTTACGGGCTTGAAGACTAATATTAATATCGATATCATCGCGATAGCGAAACTCAACCCAAGAATGCTCAGAGAATACCCTACCACTAGTTTCGAGACGTGATATAGTATAGTAGACGTTACTACTAAGAACGCTGAAGCAAGTAATCTGCTAGGCTGTATCTCGTAAGTGAAGCCCATATACCTTAGAGATAGGTAGAGCACAAACACGACTGTAATAAAAGAAACTAATAAATAGCTATAGTCTTCAGTAAACATGAGCTTCACGACACTCTCTACATACTCTCTATAAATACTCTGAAGAAGTAGAGCTATGAGAGACACAACCACTAAGTAGCCGGCAATCAAGCCACCCCTATATTCCCTCACGCGACTCAATCAACTACACCAGCCACATAGAGTAGCTGAATCCCTCAATACCACATCATACTCTAAAATTCTAGACCCCTAAAACTAATAAACATATCAGCATTCTCTAGTGCTTAAAACTAACAAGCTTAGCCTTCAAGGCAGAAGAAGAGACTAGCTAAGTATCACCACTACACTCGATGACCGCCTCCGAGTACGAGGGAAAACAAACGTCGGTCGCTAGTTAAATCCCTAGCTGTAGAGCGTACTTACCTTCTTTCTTGATGTTTAGGTGTTTACTTACAGAAGATTTTTCAGGGTCTATTATTAAGATGACTCCTCTCCAGTCTTCTGTGAATGTGTCGTTGCCGCAGTTAGGGCATTTAGTTGCGTCTTTGTTTACTAAGTATCTGCAGTTCATGCATGCTTTGAATAAGGGTTTCTTACCTCTCGCCACAGACATTTTAGTTACCTCACCTTACCTAGTCCTGGCTGCCTGAGTGTTAGTCCTATCCTGATGTGGACTGGGTGTGCTATTGAGACATTAATTACTCTACCCCTCACTACATCTCCCTTAGCGAAGACTATCTTAGTAGCTTCTCCTACTAGTGAGTCTCTTGCTTCATCATATACTAGCTTGTCGTCTGCTAACTGACTCACGTGCGCGAAAGCGTCTACAGGACCTACGTTGACGAAAACGCCCGTCCTCTTAACATCAACTACCTCACCCTCAATAACTTCTTGAGTTACTGGATAGAATGTTAGTAAGTCTGCCACTACTTTATGGTATGTCGCCCCATCACCAGGCAGTATCCTCCCTTCAGGCTCTGTCTCAACTCTCCACACAGAAACTATTATTCCTAGAGCCGGGTCTATCCTACCAACATACTTTTCTTTAAGTTGCTTGAGAGCAATCAAGTCTAGGTCTTCACCAAAGAATTCTGGCGGTATCCTCACGATGTCTTCTATCGTGACTAGCCTAAACACTCTCAACCCACCTACATAGTATCATAGTAGAGAAATTTAAGCTATAGAAAACCTCCGCCTACTAGACCACCAAGTAGCTACCTTAAAACCAGCTAACTTCAGTAGCTTCCTGAGCTTCTTGTCTAGAGTCACTATTATGTAGTCTGGGTTTGAAGTAACGTAGTTTAGTAGTGCTTTGTCACCGAATGCTTCGCTAGACCCCGTACTCAAGACTGTGACGTGACTAGCTAAATATTCTAGCGCGTACTTAGCTGGAGGAGCTTTCTTAACACTCTTGCTTGAAGCAAGACTCCTCAACTCACCCACTATAACGTCTAGAGTGTATAACTCAATCTTATCACAGTCTAGGTCTTCACGCAACTTAAACTCAAGGTCTATACCCTCACTAACGAGTAGTAGAGTGCTAGTATCTAGTAATAGCTTACATAACCTCATCAAAAACCCTTAACCTACTCTATGTGTCCCCAGCCCACGAGCCTCCAGCGACCTAAGACTTGCTTACTAACTGCGACTCTCATACCACTCCAGGCTACGATAGGCTTCCTGAGAGTTAGTGAAGCAACCTCCCTACCAACAGAATCTACCGTAGCTAGCGTCACGGCAACCCCTGCCGTGATCATGATAGTGTCTTTAGGCTTGAGAGGCTCAACCCTCACCTGCTCTTTAGTGCCGGGCACTCTCTCAAGTAGTGAGTACCTTATAGAGACTTGCGTCACCGGGTCTGGGACAGTCCCCGCCTTACCACACACGTTACCCACGAGACTATCAGCTTTAGTTAAAGAAGGGTCTAACTTAGTGCCGAGAGCTACTAGACCTCCCGGCCTAGCCTCACTGTAAGACCTATCACCAAACTTGATACTCACTACCTCAGTAGTTAGTGGTTCGTAGTATTCTTTCCCTCCCCTACGAACCTTAACACCGGGCTTTATCTCTATCTCATCACCTACTCTAACAACGCCCCTCAATAACGCGCCGCCAATCACTCCACCCCTCAACTCAGCAGGTGGAGTCCCTGGCTTGTTGACGTCGAAGGACCTAGCAACAAACATTAGTGGGGGCGAGCTCAAGTCCCTCTCGGGAGTAGGTATTAGCTTCTCGATAGCTGTAGTCAAGACATCCACGTTTATCTTATGTAGAGCACTGACAGGTATTACTGGCGCGTCCTCGGCTGGAGTCCCCTTCAGAAACTCTCTGATAGCTCTGTAATTCTCTAGAGCCTTCTCCGGAGGCACTACGTCAACCTTATTCTGAACTACTATCACGTTCTTAACACCTATTATGTTGAGAGCAACGAAATGCTCTCTAGTCTGGGGTTGCGGGCAGGGCTCGTTGGCGGCCACAACAAGTAAAGCGCCGTCAATTAACGCAGCACCTGAGAGCATAGTAGCCATCAGTACTTCATGACCTGGAGCGTCAACGTATGAGACGCTCCTCCTGTAGGTGCTGTCCTTACACGTGGGTTGAGGCACGTACCTGCGGCTAGGCTCAGCTCCAGGACACTCGTATATGTCTCCGTCCGCGTACCCGAGCTTTATAGTCATAGCTTTCTTGAGTTCCTCAGAATGTCTGCCAGTCCATATCCCCGTCAACGCCTGAACTAGGGTTGTCTTCCCGTGATCTACGTGTCCTACAACACCTATGTTTACCTCAGGTTGTTTCTTCTCTTGATGCACTCGCTTCACCACCCCTGAACTCAGCGCTCTCGAACCTCTCTATAAAGACTACCTCCTTAAAACCTTCTAGCCACTTCAGTATGTCTCTAGAAATTAGATACTTAGTTATCTGAATATTCTCACTAAACCTGTAGTCTTTAGGCAACTCTACCTCAACAACGCCCTCCCCACTCTTTAAAGAAACCTTAACAGCACTCACGTCAAGAGTCTTAATCCTCCTCTTAATTAAGTACCTCACCTTCTCTTCATTGTCTTCAAGCTTCTTAATCACCGTGAACTCTGCCTTAAGTGTTTTGCCTGCTAACGGGTGGTTAAAATCGACAGTCACTCTCCCCCCAGTAACTGCTATTATCCTCCCCACAGCGTTATTGATGGTTACCTCCTTACCCACATCAGGGGTTATGTTATTCTTCAAGAACAGCCTTGCGGGAAAGACCCTAACCTTGTCAGGGTCTCTCTCACCGTAAGCCTTGTCTGGCGGGATCTCTACCTCATACTTCTTACCAAGCTCCTCAACTCCTGAAACAGCTTCCTCAAACCCTCTTATGTACCTTCCCTCACCAACAACTAATAACTCAGGACCGTAAACTCTGCCCTCCTCGTATTTCTTGTGTTGCCTAGCTAAAGACTCAATAGTCGTGTCTACTAACTCTCCAGTCTCCTTAACGAATATCGCGTAATCGACTAACAACATATCGTTACTCTTGAAAGGCATCCCTTCACACACCAAGATAAATCCAACACGAACTATTTAAGCAAAACACACCTACTAACATTCTCTTATCTTCCTTCACTGCTTTGGGCGAATCGTTAACTTGAATGGTTTCCCCAGCTCGCCACTGACTTCATACTCTATCTTCAAGAACTGTCTTAACACCCATAAAGCTGTGTGTGCGTGCATGCTGTATTCTGCGCCAGTGATTGTCGAGGGTTTCTCGCTGAGTGCTAAGTATATTAGTATATTGTCTGACATGTGCCTGTCGAGCGCTACGCCGTAGTTGAGGTCTTGAATAAGCTTCTCAGCCGCTTCAGTCCCTACCACCTCAGCTCTCTTACCTTTAGCTCCTAACGAGTCACTACCCAAGATAGAGTTTCTGGTCTCGGCCCAGAGTACTATGCCCGAGCCGGGACCTAAGTGCGGGTCCTCACCTTCTTTGTAAGTCTCTAGCTTTATGTCTATTGGTGCTGCAACCCCCCTACTAACTAGTAGCTTCTTAGCACTCTCAGCCTGCCTCAAAGCCACGTCTCCAGGCAACTTAACACTATGTGATACTCCCCTGACGACCCTCACCTCACCCCTCTCCAGCATGTTGAGTGGTGTGAAGCCTTTCGGTGTGTTGAGGTTCCTGACCTTAACTAAACCACCGCCTCTCGGGTAGTGACCTCTCCTCAGCAAATCTACTTCAACGTAGTAACTCATTCTCGATAAGTGAGGTAACATGACGAACCTCACGTAATCTATTGGTGGAGACCATGGGACGTCTGTGCCGCCCCTCAACGTTATCTCAGCTCTCCTCTCGCTAAAAGCTAGTATAGGTAGTATAGTCTGCATGATTAGAGTTACTGAACCAGCCGTCCCCACATCAAACTCAGAGTCTCTAGGACTTATTGTTGAGGGCTTAAATACTATCTCTGTAGACCCTACACTCAAGCCCTCAACGTGAGCCTTACATATCTCCCCAGCTATCTTGATTGACGTGAGGTGTTGTGGTCGTAGCCCGGGATTATCTCTCTTAGCTCTTATGTTGAATACCTTAATATCCTCACCCGTTATGCATGAGAGCGCTACAGAGAGTCTGAGTATTTGCCCGCCCCCCTCACCGTAGGAGCCGTCAATCAAGATCATCTATCCATCCCTGTCACTTCCTTAAGCCTCTCAACACCTCTTACCTCATCTATCAACTTAGCTACAGAACGCGGTACTAGCTCTCTCCAGCTCTCGTCACCTACTAACATCAGCTTCCTTATAGTAGTTGAGGAGTACCTACCTCTCTCGAAAGGCGGCGGTACTAACACCTCATAACCAGAGTCTCTGAAGAGTCTCAAGACTAGAGGATTCCTAGCCACTCCGTAACGGAATTTAGGCACGTACATCTGTAGGTATTGAGGCCACACAGAATTCATTAAGATGTCTGGTACCGGGATTATGTAGACTCTCGAGAGATCTACTGAGTACTCCTTCAAAGCTTCTCTAATCATCAAGACTCTCTCACCAGCTGTGAAAGGATTGACTATCGTGTGTGATTCTTGAGCAGTCCCTATAGCTATTATGAGTTCATCAACTTTAGTTAGAGCCCACTCAATTACTTTAAGGTGCCCTAAATGAATTGGCTGAAACCTGCCGGGAAACACAGCCCTCACAACATCTTCCCACACCATCAAGTCCCACCCTATTAACGAATACTGAGTAGTTCTTATATTCAAACACTTTCAAGCAATAAACTATTTTGAGGACCGCGCGTAGTTAGTGCTGAGAACTACCTCCAAACATTAATTACTTGAGCGGCTTCAGCATTACTTCAGTCCCTCTTATTAGGTCTGCGGCCCTACCCATATATACTGCTATCTCGATTAACTCGTAGCTACCTTCATATACTGCTAACTCACCCTCACGCACGTGCGAGAAGCTCTTAACGTACCTAGCCTCACGCCAGTTTTTGAGGTCTGTAGTAATGCCTATCTTATCACCTACCCTGACGTTAAGCACGTCCTCTAACGTCTCCTTACTCAATGAAGTGATTAAGTTCCCGAAATCGTCTACGTGTATTATCTTGGCTTTAAGACTCTCTCCAACTACTTCAGCCCAACCCAACTCTGCTGGAGGCCTGACCAAGTCCTCATACATTAATTGATTCCCTAGAGACTCAGGACTCACACCACAAGCTATCATAGCTGCTGCAGGAGCGTATATGTCTCTCCCGTGGAATGTTGGAGTCACCTCACCAATCCTCACTCTATTAACGTCTATCTCGTAAGCTCTCGGCTCCTCCTCAGCAGTCGCCGGTATTAAGAGACCGTTGTCAGGCCCTACGTAAACTCGCTCACGCGTCTCGATTATTATGTTTCGTCTAGGACTCCCGACTCCAGGGTCTACTACAGCTAAAACCACGGTCTTTCTCGGCAAGTACTTCTTACTTATTTTTAGTATGTGAGACCCTAAAACCACGTTATATTTTGGTATGTCGTGCGTTATGTCTATTATTTCTGCCTCAGGACATACTAGCTTTATTACTGCCTTCAAGTGCCCAACGTAGTGGTCTTTAAGTCCGTAGTCTGTTAATACAGCTATTAGCGGCCTCACTTCTTTCTAGCCTCCATCCTGAGCTCGAGATACGACTTAATTATGTTTTCTTCTTTACTCAGCCCTAACTCACTCTTGACCTTGTTTAAGATACTCAAGTATTCTTCTCTTGACTCAGGATTCACTACTTCTACCTCAACGTAGTTTCCCAGCCCTTCTACCTCGTCTAAGTATATTCTCGCCTTATTCCCCGTAGCTGAGTACACTCTCCTCTTCTTCTTTATCGTTATTATTGGGAAGCCTGAGAGTACGAGCATCTTAGTTATTTTTTCTGGGTCTTCTAGGGGGGTAGTTATCTCTTCACGTGCTTTAATCCCCTCCTCTATTAAAGCTCCCTTAAAAGTCAGCTCAGCTACTGACTCACCCCTCAAGAAGCTTTTTCTAATCCTCACGCGTAGAGCTATCTGGCGTGCGGGGCTGCCTACACAGTGTGTTAAGTCTACGTAACGGTCTTCTTCTAGAAGAGAGTCTTCCAGTACCCACCCACTACTAACTAGCTTCTCTTCCACGCTCTTCAAGTCACTCACTCTTATCTTAACCTCATATTCTCTCGTTGTTATGAGGACTCACCACTAGTTATGGCTTCTAGAGAGCTTAAGTCTTGTATTTCCTCTCCCCGCGTACTTCACCCCTAATATACCAGCCAACGTCGAAAATGTTTGAAGCTACCTCATCTAAGTCTCTCTTCTCACTCAGTTCTTCACAGCTGTCTACCTTAGAGAGTCCCAGACCGTAGACTCTCATGTCTGCCCCAAGTATAGCTACCACTTCTCTCTTCTTCACTGGCTGATAACAACCCAATACAGACTTCCTCAGTATGTCTCCCCCGTAAAGGAAAGGCTTAAGACCCTCGTCAGCCACGACAAACGCGTTAATCACTCTACCGATTTCATCGTATATTTCTTGGAGTATGTTGGTTGAGGGTATGAAGCGCGGCACGCCCTTCCTGAGCCTACCCAAGTATAGTCCTGCTGAGTACGGCGTGATACCTCTTGAGAGCACCTCGTCTACTACTCTAGCAAGCGGTTTACTCAGCACGAAGACCTCAGTAAACCTGCCGGTACAGAGGAGTAGTGTCGCGTCAGCATACCTCCTCACCAGGTACTCACTAACGTGCGGCGGCAACTCCCCAGCGAAATCCGCTACCGACGCTTTATCACACCTCACTCTAGCTCCATCAAGCATATGAAGAACCCCTCCATCCCGTGTATGTGGGGGTACGTCCTGCCACACAGCCTAACTCTCTCGTCTATGTCTATACCGTAGTAGTTGGTCACGGGTGGAGCCAGCCTCACGGGCGCTTCAAGACTCAAGACCCTCACATCATCTCTCCTCCTCAAAACCTCACTCAAGACTAACTCGTTTTCTTCAGGCGCTATAGAACACGTCGTGTAGAGTATCCTCCCACCACTCTTGAGAGAGTCTAGCGCGTTCTCTAGCAGTTCTTTCTGCTTCACGTGATGACTCATCAAGTCTTCTAAAGAAGTCTTTGTTTTTCTTGAAGGGTCTATCATGATTATCCCCTCCCCCGTACACGGGGCGTCAAGCAAGGCCTTAGTGAAGAAGTTCTTGAAGACTTTACTAACTCTCCTCCCGTCAAGCCTCAACACTACGGCGTTCTTGACGCCTAACCTCTCGATATTGTTTCTCAAGACCCTCACTCTCTCTTCGTTTGGTTCTAGAGCTACTATGAGTCCCTCATTCCTCATTATTTGAGCCATGTGCGTTGTTTTACCTCCTGGCGCTGCCGCTAAGTCTACTACCTCGTCTTCTCGTGAGGGGTTAAGTATTGTGGGGGGTAGTAGAGAAGCCTTGCCTCTGTAGAGGTAATAGAAACCTAGTAAGTACTCGTTTGTCGAGCCTAGCGAGGGCTTCTCAGGCTCTCTAACAACTTCGTAAGCTTCACTAAACCACTCAATACTCTCTAGCTGAAAACCTAGTTTTCTCAACCTCTCTACAAGTTCTCTACAGTCACTCAACTTCAGCTTATTACACCTTATACTAGGTCTCAACTTCTTTTCAAACGCTCTCAACAACTCCTCAACTTCTCTCAAGTCTCCGAGAATCTCTAGATACCTACTCACCATGTAGGGTCTGTAGCCATACCTACTCGCAAGCTCTTCTACTTCCTTACTCACTCGAATTCTCTCTCTAAGATGTTGTAGCAGGTTCTTCAAGACACATCTTCATTTGACTTAATACCTAAACCACCTTAAATAAATATTCTTGGGGCTCGGCAGTGAGTGAGTGTGTGAGAGCTCACTTAAGGATTTACGGACTAGTTCAGGGAGTCTTCTTCAGGTCGACTATGCGTGACGTAGCTTTAAGACTCGGCGTTGCTGGCTGGGTCCGCAACCTCCCAGACGGGAGTGTAGAAGCAGTTGTTGAGGGGGTTCCCGCGAGAGTAGAAGAATTGATTAAGTGGGCCCGCAGAGGGCCCCCAACAGCCGTCGTCGAGAAAGTAGAAGTTAAGTATTCTGAATGTACCAGAGAGTTCAAGACTTTCAGAATAAGATATTAGCTGAAGCTTAAGCCAAGCAAAGACTCATTAACTAGCACAACCGCCCCAGTTACTGGTGGTAAGTCATTGCTATTTTAATTTAGCTCCTAAGACTTCCAGGATAAGGCTTTCATGAGTATGCTACTAAACTCTCTGAGGAGTGTTAGTGGTGTTGAGATAAATGCTTCTCTTGCTAGGGTTTTCTTGAGGTGGTGGAGGAAAGAGAGGTTTAGTGTTGTTTCTCTCCTAGAAAAGTTGAATGAGTTTGCTGAGAGCGAGAGCAAGCGTGATAGTCAGTAAACAATTGATTTAGGAGTTGTTGAGAGACTTGACGGTATTATCGGCTGGTTAACTTTCTTCGGGCAGAGCTACTTAAACAGAGTGAGAGACTTGGAGAGTGTCGTAGAGGTTGTTTCTAGGCAGGAAGCTGAGGAAGTGAAGAGATTCTTATCGAAGACTAGGACTGAGAAGAGATTCAGGACTATACTCAAGCTAGTGTCTCAAAGACCCGCGAGATAGGGTGAGTTGAAGAAAGCACTAGAGTTTAGTGAGGGTGTTGAGATAGACGATCATAGCTTCAACACGTTACTCCAGAGACTCGTTAAGGCAGGCATAGCAAAGAAGAGGGGTGAGCACTACACGATCCCAGACCCGATACTCTCCATAGCAATACAGAAACATATTTAACGATTCCTCAAGCCTTGCTAACTGACCTCCTCCCCACCCTAAAGAACTAGACTTTCAACCGTAAAATAGGAGACACAACATCTAAGTAAAGCCGCATTAAGCTGTTTTCTCCCTAGTAACTCAGTCTCCACACGAGTCAAGAAGAAACAAATGATTAAGCGCCGCGCACAGACTCAATCAACACCGCACTGGCCAACACCCTAGAGGAAAGCGTCGACATCGGGCTGTTGGGAGCGGCGGGCATACACCCCCGCCCCATCAAACCCGTCTTCTACGGGTGCCCTCCCCCCTCCCGGGAAACCCGGAAGGGAGCGGCCGCCTCTTTTCGGGGGGAGCTTCCCGCTTAGATGCTTTCAGCGGTTAGCTCCTACGGCGTAGCTGCCCGGCCTGCCCTGCCGGACAGCCGGTACACCATAGGCCGCGGCCTCCCGTTCCTTTCGTACTAGGGAGACCTTCCCCTCAGGCGGCCCGCACCCCCCGTGGGTAGAGTCCGAGCTGTCTCACGACGCTCTAAACCCAGCTCACGTTCCCCTTTAATGGGCGGGCAGCCCCACCCTTGGCGGCTGCTGCACCGCCAGGATGGGAAGAGCCGACATCGATGTAGCAAACCGCGGGGTCGATGGGGACTCTCGCCCGCGACGACCCTGTTATCCTCGGGGTAACTTTTCTGTCATGCCCGGCCCCCACTGAAGGGGGCACGAGCGTTCGCTAGGCCGCGGTTTCCCGACCAGACCCCTCACGACGCAGGGTCTGGTAAGGCCGGCTTTTGCCCTTGCACTCTACGGCGGAGTTCTGACCCGCCTGAGCCGACCTTTGGGCGCCCGTGTTGCTTTTTCGCGGGCGTGCCGCCCCAGCCGAACCGCCCACCTGACGCTGTCCCCCGGGCTACCCCGGGGTTAGACCCCCAGACCGCGGTAGGCGGTGTTTCACTTTCGGCTCACCCGCCCCCGAAAGAGCGGGTTCACAGCCTCCCGCCTACGCTACGCACCGCAACCCGAGAGCCAACGCCAGGCTGCGGTAAAGCTCCACGAGGTCTTCTCTCCCTACGGGGGGATGCCGGCCTGTGCACCGGCTCCGTGGGCTTCACGGGGACCCAGGCTGGGACAGTGGGGCCCTCGTTGATCCATTCATGCGCGCCGGAACTTACCCGGCAAGGCATTTGGCTACCTTAAGAGGGTCAGAGTTACCCCCGGCCTTCAGCGGCGCTTCACCCGGTTGTACCCGGGCTTCACGTACCGCCAGTGGCCAGGATTCACCCCCCGTACACACCCTTTCGGGCTAGCGGGGAGCTGTGTTTTTATTAAACAGTCAGGACCCCCTAGTCACTGCGGCCCGCGGTTCCACGGGTTTTCCGCAGAACCGCAGGCACCCCTTCTCCCTAAGTTACGGGGCTAATTTGCCGAGTTCCCTAGCCTGGGTTAGACCCCACAGGCCTTGGGCTTCTCACCCAGGGGCACCTGTGTCGGTTCTCGGTACGGGCGCGGGGGATCGTTCCCGAACCCCTTTTCAAGGGCGCCAGGGATTGACCGAACCCCCTAACGGGGGCCATTCCCCCCTTCAGCCGGTTCTCACCATTACGGTACTTCCCGGCCTTCGGGTAGTTAGCCGGAGCGACTGCCCCGGTCGGTCTACCCCGACGCGTCAGGGTTCGGGCTTGCGTTGCCGCACCTACCCCCGCGGCACGGGGATATTAACCCGTTTCCCTTTCGGCGACTCCGGTTAAGGGCCGCCTTAGGACCGGCTAACCCTCAGCTGACGACCGTTGCTGAGGAACCCTGGCCCTTATGGCCGTGGGGATTCCCACCCCACTTTGCTGTTACTACCGCCGGGATCCGCACTCGGAGCGGGTCCACCGGACCTCACGGCCCGGCTTCTGCCCCACCCCGACGCCCTCCTACCGGATCACGGCCTCAGTGAGGCCGTGCCCCGGGGTCTCGGCGGCCGGCTTAAGCCCCGACGTATTTTCGGGGCCCGCGGCCTCGGCGGGTGAGCTGTTACGCACTCCTTAGAGGATGGCTGCTGTTAGGCCCACCTTCCCGCTGTCTTAGGCCGCGGACGCCCTTTACGCTTGGCACTTAGCCGGCACTTAGGGGCCTTAACCCCGGTCTGGGTTGTTCCCCTCTCGGCCCCCAGGCTTACCCCGGGGAGCCCCACTCCCGCCTTCTACGGTGGTCACGGGTTCGGAGTTGGACTAGGAGTCCGGGGCCTTCCGGCCCACGGTGCCCCTAATCCGTAGCTCTACCCCGTAACCCACCTCAGGCGGGGCTGAGCTAAGACTCATGTCGGAGGGAACCAGCTATCACCGGGCTAGATTGGTCTTTTGCCCCTAGGCGGAGGTCATGGGAGCGAATTGCACGTCAGCACCCCTTCGGGCCTCCACCGGGGTTTCCCCCGGCTTCGCCCTACCCCCGCCTAGATCGCCCGGTTTCGGGTCTCACGGCAGTGACTCCGGGCCCTTGCAGACCCCGCCCCTCACGGGTCTTACCCGTTGCGGGCTTGTCGGTTTCCCTACGCCTTCGGGGTTAACCCCCTTAAGCTCGCCACTGCCGTGAACTCCCCGGCCCGTGTTTCAAGACGGACGGTGCGACCCCGGTCCACCCTCCTCGTACTCAACGGTCGCCCGTTTTTCCTTCGGAGGGCTTCACTCCTTACGAGCCGCACCGTGATTGGCCATCCGGTTTCAGGCTCTTTTCACCCCCCTCACGGGGTTCTTTTCAGCTTTCCCTCACGGTACTTAGTGCGCTATCGGTCTCGGGACGTATTTAGCCTTGGAGGTCAGTGACCCCCAGCTTCCCACGGCAAAACCAAGCCGTGGTACTCTAGCCTCCGGCAGAGGCCCCCACAGTTTCGCCTACGGGACTATCACCCTCTTCGGTGGGGCTTTCCAGCCCACTTCGGCTACTGTGGGTCGGCCTCCCGGGCTCGAAGCCCAGCCGGAGGCTCAACAACACCACATCCCCGCCGACTCTTCGCCGACGGGTTTGGTTTGGGCTAACCCCCTTTCGGTCGCCCCTACTCAGGGGATCCCGATTGGTTTCTTCTCCTCCCCCTACTAAGATGTTTCCGTTCGGGGGGTTCCCGACCCCTGAATGGGGTCGCCGGAGGCTGTTAACCTCCGGCAGGAAGTCCCATTCGGGGATCCCGGGTTCGACGGCTGCGTGCGCCTCCCCCGGGCATATCGCAGCTTGCCGCGCCCTTCCTCGGCGCCCGAGCCGAGCCATCCACCGGACGGCTTGGCGTCGACGCCTCAGGGCGTTGGCCAGTGCAGTCTGTTGGAGCCTGTGCGCGGCGCTCATTTAAATCAGTGAGTTCGCGCCGGTCAGTCTAGGAGGAAACCCTCCCAGACCTCATTAAGGAGCCACCCAAACACTCACGTAAGCAACCACCCCAACCCGGGGAGCAAAGGAGGTGATCCAGCCGCACCTTCCGGTACGGCTACCTTGTTACGACTTCTCCCCCCTCGCGGAGGGAGGGTTCGACCCACCCTGCAGGAGAGCCCACAGAATGAGCCTCACCCTCCCCCCACTCGGGTGGAGCGACGGGCGGTGTGTGCAAGGAGCAGGGACGTATTCACCGCGCGATGTTGACGCGCGGTTACTAGGGATTCCTCGTTCACGAGGACGAGTTACAGTCCTCGATCCCAACTACGGCGGGGTTTGAGGGATTACCTCCCCCTTTCGGGGTCGGGTCCCGCTGTCCCCGCCATTGTAGCCCGCGTGCAGCCCGGGGGTTTCGGGGCATGCTGACCTGCCGTGGCCCCCTCCTTCCTCCGCCTTAAACGGCGGCAGTCCCCCTAGTGTGCCTCGGTCCCGAAGGACCGAGTAGCAACTAGGGGCAGGGGTCTCGCTCGTTGCCGGACTTAACCGGACATTTCACAACACGAGCTGGCGACGGCCATGCACCTCCTCTCAGCGCGTCAGGCAAGGTCGTTAGCCTGGCCATCATCCTGCTGTCGCCCCCGGTAAGATTCCGGGCGTTGACTCCAATTGAGCCGCAGGCTCCACCCCTTGTGGTGCTCCCCCGCCAATTCCTTTAAGTTTCAGCCTTGCGGCCGTACTCCCCAGGCGGCGGGCTTAACGGCTTCCCTGCGGCACTGGACGGGCTCTAAGCCCGTCCAACACCTAGCCCGCATCGTTTACAGCCGGGACTACCCGGGTATCTAATCCGGTTCGCTCCCCCGGCTTTCGCCCCTCACCGTCAGGCGCGTTCCAGCCGGCCGCCTTCGCCACTGGTGGTCCTCCCGGGATCAGCGGATTTCGCCCCTACCCCGGGAGTACCGCCGGCCTCTCCCGCCCTCTAGCCCGACAGTATCCCCCCCGTCTCGGGGTTGAGCCCCGAGTTTTAAGGGAGGACTTGCCGGGCCGGCTACGGGCGCTTTAGGCCCAATAACCGTCCCAACCACTCGCGGGGCTGGTATTACCGCGGCGGCTGACACCAGACTTGCCCCCCGCTTATTCCCCCTCCATCTTACGGAGGGGAAAAGCCCCTCTTCGGGGCACTCGGGGTGACCCCGTCACGGTTGCCCGCATTGCGGAGTTTTCGCGCCTGGTGCGCCCCGTAGGGCCTGGGCCCTTGTCTCAGGGCCCATCTGGGGGCTCCCG
>JAWBSH010000014.1 GCA_038843015.1 Zestosphaera sp.
GACAACATATCTCTTAGGTGTCATTAAAATGAGTTCATCTAAGTTAACTCAGAAGCGTATATCATTGCTTATTTCTTTGATGTTGTTCACGACCTCACTAGCTGTGTTATTTGCTCAAGTCCTGCCCCCCGCTCAAGCAGAGACACGAATTCAAGATATAGAGTTGGGCACGCCTTACGCGTACAGCGTGCCAGTCAGGATAGTGGGGAACTTGAGCGTGACTAAAGTCTTGATAATTAATAAGTCTGTAGTTATGGTTGTTGCTTCAGGTCCTCTCAGAGATTACATTGCGTTACTTGACGTAAGTAACCCATACACTGAAGCCGAGACACTGCAGTTATACCCGCTAGTAGGGAGAGTAACTTCTTTTTCTACTGACGGGTGGCCAATTAATAGAGTCTCTATAGGGACTGATAAAGGTGAGGTACTACTCTTCAGCGTGAGTGGTGGGAGAATCTACAAGATGCTTGAAGCAATACTAGGCGCTGACTTTTACGTTAAGAAGACAGCAATACTTCGAACTCAGTCAGGTGAGTATAGGGTAGCGGCATTAGTTAGTGAAGGGCTCCCAACTACTGGTGCCTGCACCTCGTGCTACGTATACGTGTTTAGTGAGGGGTCTAACGGTGTCTTAAAGATCGGCAATAGAGTAGGTAACGCCACAACGTCGTATGAGGGGATCTTGCCGCAGGACATAGCACCCCTAACAATATTTAATGAGGCCAGCTACTACTACGACGCTTCAAGCCTAGTCATAGCTTGGATTGAGAGAGGAGATTTCGTTACTTTAGTTTTTAACGTGACTTACTGGAGTGACGACGTTTTATTGCCCGCCTCAAACGCTCTGGTTGAGGTGATCGCTTATAATCCTGAGCTAGGGCTGACTTACAGGTACGGATTCAACGCTAACGAGAAGGGAGTTGTTGAGATACCTGTTCCTAGGGGTCTGATAGCTCAAGTGACTGTCTGGGACATATATGGTAGGAACTACAACTACACGTACGATACTTCATTCCTCCCACCATACGCTGATAGAGTATACATAACTACATTCACTCTCAACGCACCCCCGATAACTACCCCTGCATCAGCCTACTACAGAACACCGGAATTCCTTCTCTCTAATCTTGAGGTCCTAGACGTTAGTGATGCGCCCGAGAACTTCACTAGCTTAGGCTTCATAGACTTTAAGATAATGCCTACAGCATCTGGTCTCTCATTCCTTAAAGGAGTTAACGACACTGAGTATCTAGTCACTTATCACGATCCTGAAGACAACTACTTAAAACTAATTAGAGTGAACGCTTCACTCAAGAAAACCTCCTTAACTATGGAGTACGCCGGTACTGGAACTAAATTAAGTAGTGCTTTAACGCTGTATGACGGTAGTTTAGCAGTTCTTGTCTTAGGTGATGGTAGAATAAAAGTCTACTCGCTAGTCGAGAACGTAGCTGGCAGAGCGTACAGACTACTCAACACCTACAATGCTGGAGGAAAAGTAAATAAGGTCAAGATATTTCCCGGCAGTGAAAATCAAGCAATATTTTTGGAGACTTCAGAAGGCCTGCAAGTACTTAGACTCACGCCGTACTTGACTCCCCTACTGAGGAGAGACTTAGTCCTCAACTTCGCTGAGGAGCCTTATGTAGATTCAGACATGCTAAGTGATTTCAGTGCTGGAGTGACTTGCGGTGGCGATAAACTAACTATCCTTAGAAACCTAGATTTAATTGTTGGCGGCGAACCCATATCTTTAGAGAGCTTCAAGGCTGGTAAAGCAGTCATTAAGGTAGTCCCGCCAGGCAATGAGTCCGTGACGGAAGCTTTAGTAACGTTTAAGTATCCTGGAGGCTCACTAACTAAGACTCCTTCTAAGGAGGGCGTAGTTGTCTTCGATAATATACTGCCTAACATAACTTACGAGATATTAGTTACTCACTCGAAACCTTACGTGAATCCTGCGGAAGCGTTCGTTGAAGTCAGCACGTTCAGAGACGTGTACCTGGAGGTCCCGCTAACTTACAAAGAATTCACGCTATACTTGAGTGTAACTGATTCAGTATCTGGAGACCTAGTTGCTCCCTACTCAGTAATAGTAGATAACAAGACAGTAATACCCTCAAGTACTAGCAGGTATGCTGAAGTGCGTGTGCTGTACGGGGCTCACGTCTTGAGAGTAGGTCCTGCGCCAGGGTTTGAGAGCGTTTACGAGCCTTTCGAGACAGCACTGTTAATCTCAGAAAATCAATCAGTTGAAGTGACTCTCTTCAGGAAGATATACTTACTTGAAGTAAGAGTTGAGGACTCTTTAACGGGTAGGTTGATTGCTCCAGTAGAAGTTGAGGTAGAAGGTAACGTTCAGACAGTAGACCCTGTAAGTGCTAGAGCTTACTTCGTGCTACCTTACGGTGATTACACCGTGTATGTTAGACCTCTAGAGGGTTATGAAGCAGTATATAGGCCGACAACAATGAACTTAACCCTAGCATCACCTACTACTAGAGTCGTGAGAATCTCTAGAAACACCTACACGTTGAGCTTGAGTATTAGGGACGCAACAATAAACATCCTTAGAGGGACCTTCGACGTGTTTGTTAATGACACTAGAGTAGCAAGTGATGTAGCTCAAAACGTTAGTGTAGTACTGCCTTACGGGTCATACACCCTGCAAGTGAGGCCTACGAGCAGGTATGAAGTAGCTTATAACCCATCGCAGACAGTCTTGATTAAGCTAACTAACAACACGTCACTCAATATCCCAGTGACTAGAAGATACTATAATTTGAGGGTCAGAGTTCAGGAAGGTGAGACACCCATAAAGAACGCTGAAGTTCGGTTCTACAGCCTAGAGACAGGGAACCTCATAACTACTTTAAACACTTATGAAGAAGGATTTGTTGAGACTAAGCTGTTCTACGGTGATATAAGGATTGAGGTGATAGCGTCAGGGTATTTCGACGAGATTAGAGCGATAACTCTAGACAGAGACACAGACCTGCCAGTATATATGAGCCCCCAACCAATCACGCTCTTCTTCAGGTACTTACCTATAATAGCTGTCATAATAATAGCCGCGTTAGCTGTTTACGGAACTCTTAAACTCAGAACGATAATATATCAGAGGTTACGCAAGGAAGAAACACTATTCTAGGTTTTATGAGTAATTTTATGAGTAAATAACGTCTTAGTTGTTTATACTTGATATTTAAAACTTTTATTCACTTCACGTATACTTAATTATGAGTGTTTTGGGGAGTCCTTCTAAGTATATAGCAGTCAGTCTTACTTCTACGTCGAGACTCCCTAAAACTTCTAAGTCTTTCTTTATGGATGTCAGCATGGTTATCTTGTTGTTGAGTGACTCAACCACGCTTTCCAGGTTGTTTAGCTCTTGGTCTGCTGACGGATTCATTACTATCTTGATATTCTTTAAGTCTATCACGTTCTTAGGTTCGGGAGCTTCAGTAGTTAATCCTAGCTTAGTGAACGCCGACTTGATCTTCCTCTCGTGCTCTACCTTAACTCTCAGTTCTTCTAGTCTTCTAAGTAGCTCAGCAAGCTTCTTCCTGTAATCGTTTAAGTCTTCATCAATGCTTTTTATGAATTCCGCAATATTATTAAACTCTCTAATCACGGAGCTCATTTTGAGACACACCCACAATAAATTACTTGCTAGGGGAATATATTTATTTTCTCAGACTCTCAGTAGCTAGTTCGAGTTAGTACTACTACGTAAGTATTTTTGACTTTAGACTATTAGTTTTTGAGTGTGGTTTGGAGTGTTATTAGTCTCTGACGCGCACGCGCATGTATCGCCTTCAGGCTTGGGCGGTGAGGTAGTTGTCAGGAGATTCAAAGATTCTGGTGGGTGGTTTATAGCTTTAGTATCTCTCCCACCTAGCCATTACGGCTTCAGCACGGGCTTAGATGGTATTATTAAGTCTTTCGAGACACACGTGATTGAGTGTAGTAAGGCTAGGAAGGAGGGTGTTAAAGTAGCTTGCTTAGCAGGGATTCACCCAGCATACGTAGATGAGTTAGTTAGGATTGCTGGTTCTCACAGAACAGACAAGGTCTTACAAATTTTAGGGAAGGCTTTAGAGCATCTTAAGAAGCTGAGGCTTGAGGGTAAGATAGACGGGCTGGGAGAGTTCGGGCGTCCACACTACAAGACTCTGCCAGAATCTGTAGTAGTTAACGAGATCGTGTTGATAAAGGCTCTAGAGATATGTAGAGATACAGACTCACTCATCCACATACATACAGAGCAAGGAGGACTAGCAACTATAGCTTCCGTAGATTACCTAGCGAGACTTGCTAAGATACCTAAGAACAAGGTAGTATTCCATCATGCAACCACATTCCTAGCAAAGACTGCGGAAGAGTTTGAGTACTCGATGACTGTCTTAGGACGTGAAGACCTCCTCACAAACACACTAGAGTCAGGAATTACTAAAGCTCTGGTAGAAAGTGACTTCATAGACGACCCTAGAAGACCTGGAGCAGTAATGTATCCCTGGGACATAAGTAAAGAAGTAGAAAAACTACTGAGTAAGAGAGAAGACTACGAGGAAGTCTTAACGAAATACTTGATAGATAATGTCGTGTCACTTTACGGTGTCTCCCCGCCATAACCCGAGGTTTAATCAATACACTTGTCCTGAACTCCTAGCTGCTCTCTACTAACCTCACTCAAGAGTATGTTCTTTATGTTGCCTTTAGCTAGAACAACTCTGATCAAACCACGCATCTCCAGTAGCATGAGTAACCTGACGAATTCTGAGTAAGATATGCCGAACTCACTGCGTAACTCTGTGTAGAGTTGATCCTCTCTAATCATACAACCGTTCTTAACCGCTATTTCAAGTAGTTTGAAAGCTACATTAGCAGTTGTTTTAGTACTACTCAATTAGTTACCACCGCTTAAGACTGCCTAAGTTAATTAAGATTAAGAAGTTTTAAGCTTTACGCAATTTAAGACTTGGGAATGACCTTCTCTAACTTGAGTAACGGGAACACACGACCTATCATATTTGGTAGGGGTGTGTGAGTACATGTGGTAATCTCTGCTTAGTTCTGCTAGACCATACTTCATAGAATTTAACGATTTCCTGTGTAAGAGATGGAGGCACCTTACGTAGTGCGTACTCGAAGTCTTCTCTGGTTACTTGAGTAGCTTCGTAATTTCTGCGTAAGGCGTTTAACGCGGCTTCCCTAACTAGAGCGGTTAAGTCAGCGCCTGAGTATCCCTCAGTTTTCTTAGCTATTTCTTCTAAGCTAACTTCAGGTGATAGAGGCGTTCTCCTAGTGAGGACCTTGAGTATCTCTAGTCTAGCCTTAATATCTGGTTGAGGGACGTATATCAGCTTATCTAGCCTCCCAGGTCTTAAGAGAGCTGGGTCAACTAAGTCAGGTCTGTTAGTGGCTGCTATGACTATGACGTTCTTTATTTTCTCGATAGAGTCCATCTCAGTCAGTAACTGACTCACTACTCTCTCACTAACGTACGAGTCTCCCGAGAAGCCTCTGAGAGGCGCTATTGAGTCTATTTCGTCGAAGAATATTATTGCTGGTGCTACTTGTCTTGCTTTTCTGAATATTTCTCTTATTGCTTTTTCTGATTCTCCTACCCATTTACTTAGTATTTCTGGTCCTTTAATTGCTATGAAGTTTGCTCCAGACTCAGTAGCAACAGCTTTAGCAAGTAAAGTCTTACCACAACCAGGAGGACCATAAAGAAGAATACCCCTAGGCGGCTCCACACCTAGTCTCTCGTATGATGCCGGGTTTTTCAGGGGCCACTCAACAGTTTCTCTAAGTTCTTGCTTGACGTCTTCTAAGCCGCCTATGTCAGACCACCTAACCTCGGGGACCTCGACGTAGAGCTCGCGGAGCCCGCTAGGATGAACAGCCTTCAAAGCGTTTATTAGGTCATTCATATTCACGACTAAGTTGTTGTAGACTTCCGGGGGTATGTCTTCGTCTATGTTTACGCCGTTGAGGACTCTTTTTATCGCGTTTAGTGCTGCTTCCTTAACTAAAGCTGCTAAGTCAGCTCCTGTGAATCCGTGAGTTATCTCAGCGAGTTTAGCTAGGTTTGCGTCCTCTGCTAGCGGCACGTTCCTGGTGTGTATCTGGAGTATTTCAAGTCTTCCTTGCTTGTTAGGCATGGGTATTTCTATTTCTCTGTCGAATCTTCCTGGTCTTCTTAGTGCTGGGTCTACTGCTTCTATCCTGTTCGTGGCTCCGATGACTATGACGTCCCCCCTACCCTCAAGCCCGTCCATTAGTGTTAGTAGTTGTGCTACTACTCTTTTTTCTACTTCTCCTATTACTTCTTCTCTTTTTGGTGCTATTGAGTCTATTTCGTCTATGAATATTATTGCTGGTGCGTTTTTCCTAGCTTCCTCGAAAATCTCTCTCAACCTCTGCTCAGACTCACCATAATACTTACTCATAATCTCAGGACCATTAATAGCAATAAAGTAAGCGTCGGCCTCAGTAGCTACTGCTTTAGCTAATAAAGTCTTGCCGCAACCTGGGGGTCCGTAGAGTAAGACACCCTTAGGAGGCTCTATACCTAGCTTCCTGAAGAGTTCAGGGTGTTTGAGAGGCAACTCAATCAATTCCCTAACTCTCTCTACTACTTCTTTCATGCCGCCGACGTCCTCGTACGTGACTCGCATCATCCTTAGAGTCTGTGCTGGTTTGTTTATTAAGACCAGCCTAGTAGACTCATCAACTAATACAGGTCCTGCAGGCCTAGTAGATATGACCTGCAAGAATATGACTGAACCTAAGAGCTGGAACGGCACTAAGTCGCCCTCAACGAGTGCGTAATTGAGTAGCCTCCTCTTAATCATCTTAAGAGTAGATTCTCCACCACTTATCTGGCTAGAAGAGTCTGTTAAAGCCAGCTTGACAGACAAGGCAGGCTTAACCTCAACTCGCCTAATAATGACTCTATCGCCTATACTTACCCCAGCATTCTTTCTTATTATGCCGTCCATCCTAATTATGTCTTTCTCATCGTCTTCCGGTAACGCCGGCCACGCTATAGCTACGGTACTCCTCCTGCCTATTATTTCTATAGCGTCGCCCTCTTCAGCACCTATAGAGTTTAAGATCTTCGAAGGTATCCTGACCTTACCCCTGAAAGCGTCGTTTTTGCTGGCTTCAGCAACCCTCACCATTACTTCCCTACTCTTGCTATACATCATCCACCCTCACAACACTATACTTTACAGTGCTTATAATATGTATGAAGGCCGTATTATTAAGCCTCACGTAGCTGTTTCGGGTTTCATATAGGTTTATATTGCTTGATGTTATTCTTCGCTATGATTAGTATGTAGACTTCTTTCCGTGGAGTTGTTTGATTTTTCCTTGTCCTTCCCCAGCAGGTAGAGGACATAATCTCTTCTCCTATACTTTATGACACTACACCTAAAGATCTCGATTCTAGCCATATATTCACTTTATAAACTCTTTATTTATAATTCTAGATATGGTGAGCTATTCAATGAGGGGTAAAGAGCTCGTCGAGACTCTTAAGATGAGAGCTCTCCCCGAGAGTAGCGATGATTACCTCACTCTACTCAAGTTCCTGAAGCTCTACCGTAATGCAGTTCAGCTAGTAGTAAATAGTATTTGGAATCTAGATGAAGTACCATCAATTAAAACTTTACACAAGATGTTCTACTCAGAGCTTAGAGGGTTTGGTTTTAGAGCACACCACGTTAAGCAGGTATATACCTACGCTAAAGCAGTGGTTAAAGCTAGCAAACAGAACGGTGGTAGAAAGCCTCTCCTCAGGAAATTAACAGCAAGAATAGATAGATACGACTACAAGCTAGACCTGGAGAATAGAACACTCATTCTGAAATTACATGAAGATAGGGAGATTAAGTTAAAACTACTAACATCTACAGAGAGAATAAGGAAGTATGAGGATTGGAGTAATTATGAAATAGCTGTGAAGGTTGTTGAAGATAAGGTCTACGTAGCAGTATACTTCAAGAAAACAGTTATGCTCAGGAAGTCTAGGACCGTAATGACTGTTGACGTTAATTTCGATAACGTTACTCTAGCAGTATTCACACCTAGTGGAAGGATGGTCAGGCTTAAACGCTTTGAAACACCTCTTAGGAAGATATTAACGCACAGGATATGGATTGAGAGGATTCAGAGAAGGTACCCGAAATCGTGGAAGTTCATTAAAGGAGTTAGAGAAGCTATCAAAAAACACGGTGATAGGATGAGGAGCATAGCCTGGGACTACGCTCACAAGCTGGGCGATAGAGTAGCGGATATAGCTGTTGAACACAACTCAACCATAGTTCTCGAAAATCTAAACAAACTTAAGGGTAGAGTTAACAGAGGTAGCTCATTTAACAAGAAGCTATCTATATGGTTCTATAGGAGAATACAGTTCACTATTAGCTATGAAGCTTTAGAGAGGGGGTTGTTAGTTAGCTACGTTAACCCTAGGAAAACATCATCAACATGTCCGAAATGTGGGAGCAGGTTAAAAAATAATGGTGGTAGAATACTAAGATGTAGTAGATGTAGATTCACAGGAGATAGAGACGTAATTGCATGCATAAACTTATTATACAGGTACTCAAGATGTGGGGGTCTAGGGGTACCCCCGAAAGCCCCTAAGGGTGATGCAAACCCAAGACCGATGCGGGGGAACAGAAATGAGGCAATGAAATCAACCAATATAAACTTATATAAGAGCTGAACCCCGTAGTTAATTACTTAATTCTCTTACTACATGAACTTGCATCCATTATATTAATTAGGGGAAAATAATACAGTAGTAGTTTCTAGGTTATAAGGCGTCTGTTCTTGTCACGAAGTCTATGTCTATGGAGGAGACCCCGCTCATTTCGGTGAGACTCCTCTCTAGCTCGTCAGTTCCTCCTTCAAAGTTTTCTGGCATTGCGATGTAGAGTCTCAATGCGTAGAGTCCGAAGGCTACGTACTCTTTCTCATGCCTCAAGATCTCGTAGTATGATGGCAACTTAGACTTAATCTCACTCATTAACTTATCTAAGTCTACCTCATCACTCTCAGGATTTACACGCAGGGATACTATGACCTTACCCAAACAACCTCACCCCCATCAAGGCCCCTCAAACCAGCAGTTAGGGCATTTATACGGGTTTGAGAGCTCTCTACACTTACTACATCTCCAAATAACTACTACGCCGCAGCTAGGACACACAAACCTAGTAGCTTTCTCACTTGGGGATATTAGCTTACCGCAACTACTACAGATAGGTGGTGTAGCAGCCTCTACTATTACAGGGCCTCTACTCTTAAACTCGCTTACTTGCGCCATCGCATCTCGCCTTAAAAGAAGTACTAGTAAGCTTAAAAAGATTAGACCCTAAGATAAGACTCTGTGCTTTCTTGCTCTACTCGCTAGTCTCTTGAAGGAGTTCTTTGAATTTGAGCGCGTCTTCCTTCATATGAACGTTGTTGAACATCACGTAAGCTTCACGAGCTCCTTCTAGACTTCTTACCATGTTCTTGAGTTTCTGTAGGTCCTCCGCGGAGTACTTGTACTTATAGTTTACTTCGTGAGGTCCTATACCGTGTAGTCTAAAGTAGTAGCTAGCAGTCTTCGTAACTGGCGGGAACCACTTAAAAGGGTCAGTAACATGTGTTACCGTCTCGTAATCTTCAAGAACTCTTCTTAGTTCTTCTGAATAGTTACGCCAATCACCTCTTAATTCTATGCCTACTCTGAAGTCTTTCTCTCGCGTTAATTCTAAGAATGTCTTAAGATTCATTAAATTTTCTGTGCTGTAAGTGAATGAGGGGGGTGTCTGGAGTATCACGTACGTAGCTCTTAAAACTTTAGCAGATTTCCTTATTAACTCCCACGCTTCAAGATTTTCTTTAGTCGGTTTTAGGTAGCCGTAATTGTCCCTGACTTCGTTAGGGGGCTTAAACCTAGATTTACGCCATGTAGGGGAGTCGGGAGGGTGAGTTACTGCTTGCCAAGCCTTCATAGAAAACTTGAAGTCTTCAGGCGCTTCATCACGTAACTTCTTCAGTTTTTCCGGGTCTGGCGGGTTATAGAAGGTTTCTTGTAATTCTACTGCTTCAAAACTCACGTAGTATTCTCTTCTTGAGGATGGAAACCCGCAACAACCTACTACTACTTTAATCACTTCTTCCAATCCTCCGCGACCTTAACTAAAAACCCTTTACTCGATAAAGTTTCTACTAGGTTTTCTCCAGCTCTCAAATCAATTACACTCACGGAAACTAAGCACTTATTAGGGTTTGGCACGCACTTAATTATCTTTAGCTCGCCACCACCCTCAACTATTAAGTTGACTAACTCACTCACCTTATCGGGATTCTCAAGTTCTACCTCGAGATTCATTAAATACTCGCCTGACGGCGTTATAGGTCTTATGATTAATTCTCTCTTAGCTTGATCTACTACTAACTCGACCGTAGAGTACTCTTCAATACCTAACTCTCTCCTAATATAGAGAGGCAGAGTAATGCGGCCCTTACCATCAACTCTAACGATAAGGCGGAAAGAGCTTACAGACCTTCACCCCCGAGAAATATTGAGGATCAAGTACATTTAAAGATAAAGACCATGTATAGAGACCCACCACCTCTTAAGAAACTTAATGCTGTAAGTCAGTAATGCACGATCACATCACTTCTCAGTCCGTGGTCCGCTCTTCATCAACTTTATTAATGCTTTAATTCTTATAAAGTCTTACTAGCTAGAAAATGCGTGAGTCGAGTGAAACACAGCGAGACTGGAGTCAGATAGTGCGATATCTGTCTGAAGCTACGTTAACTCCTATCAGCTAAACTCGAGTACTTCTACCTTATACCAGGGTACTTTATCCTTAATTAGTCCCTCAATTTCCTTCGCGTTTCCCTCAACCGATATGTAGTAGAAGTAATCAACTACCTCACTCTTGCTAAACTCAAGAATCTTATAACTCTTCCTACTTAACTCCTCGAGTAAGCCTCTAACAAAGCCGTCGTCGTATACTGTCAAGAATATGTTGGTCTTCACATACCCTTTCGAGCCAGCCTTACTCAAGTAACTTCCCCCAAGCTAATTTAGTGTAAGTCATAAATAAGAATAAACCTATGCACCAACCCAACTAAGCAGCCTTTAAAAAGACTCCTAAAAATATGGTACTGTCGCAACGCCATTCTAAAACGGGCTTGCGTGCCTGGGTGTACATCTAGTATTTAAGAGCCTGTTCTGAAAGTATATCATGGGGGTATCCCCTATGAGTAAGAAAGAAGAAAAGAAAGAAGAGAAAAAAGAAGAAAAGAAGAAACCAAAGAAGTGCTAGTGTTCTTTAATTAATTAAAATTTAATCCTTCACGTTTTTCTTATATCTGAAGTTAATGTTGATTATTTCATTTAATATTCACGTACTCCTAATCTTTTACTTTCTTTTTGACGAGCGAACAGTATCTGATGAAACTTAGTTTCATGTAGGGGCTGTAGTTTCTAGTCGGAAGTGAGCTCTGTTGCCTCACGACTCTTAAACAAGATTTTCAGGATGCAGAAATATTTAAATTTGAATTGAAAAATATTGTATTCTGGTGGTCCGCTCTGGAGACGATGATATTATGGGCCACCGTAGTGTTCTATCTTTTAGTAATGCTAGGTATAGGCGTGTAGGCTAAAAAGTTTATTAAGTCAACGGATGACTACCTTCTGGCTGGCAGGAGGCTTGGAGTTTTGCTGGCTGCCGCTACGCTTGCGGCAACACACTATGGTGGCGGGTTTGTCCTTGGTGGTGCGTCGTGGGGCGCGACGTACGGGCTTGGCGGGTTCTGGTATGGAGCCGCATGTGGGCTTGGGTTAGCGCTACTCGGAATTACGTTCGCTAAACTCTCAAGAGCTCTCGCATTATACACGGTGCCTGAATTACTACGAATGAGATACCGCGGGTACTCAGTTCAAGCAATATCTGCATTGCTATCTCTCTTAGCACTTGTTGGTATTATAGGAGCGCAGGTGTGGGCTGCTGGAGCAGTCTTTGAAGCTATGGGGTTGCCTGGACTCTGGGGGTCAATTCTCGCTACTATAATATTCATAGCCTATACCGCCATATCAGGTCTCTGGGCAGTAACTCTTACTGACTTCATCCAGATAATCTTGGGAACTATCGGTGTCGTAATAGCTGCCGCGCTCGCTTTAGTAAGTGTGGGCGGCTTTGCGGGCATTGAAGGCAGGCTCAGCGAATTGTACTCAGCTGGCGTAATCAGTAGTCCGCCAAGCGAATACTTCAATATATTCTCGCCAGGAGCTGCAGTCATAGTTCTCACAGTTGTTGCTACAGTCATGTACACGTTGATAGGGCAGGACTTCTATCAGAGACTCTTCGCCTCAAAAGACGAGAAAGTAGCTGTTAGGGCTTCATTACTTTCAGGAATCTTTCTAATCGTAGTTTCGTTTATACCAGCTATTGCTGGCATGGCAGCGCTAGCTCTCTCGCCAAGCCCGGGAGAGATCCTCAAAACTCCGAGGATTGCGATCCCACACTTGATTCTAGTTATGTTAGGTCCTATAGTCGGCGCCATATTCATAGCGGCTATACTTGCCGCTGTTATGTCGACTGCAGATTCGCTCCTGTTAGCGGCTACCTCACATGTTGTCAGGGACTTCTACTACAGATTCAACCCAAGAATTACTGACAGGCAGATGTTGAAGCTCTCCATAATAGTAACGATTATAGTTGGCGTGTTCTCACTGGCGGCCGCATTGACTGTGCGGGGAATCATCGAGTTACTGATTTACTCTTACGACCTCTATACTTCCGGAGTCTTCGTGCCATTAGTACTTGGTCTCTTATGGAAGCGTGCTACAAAAGAAGGGGCTGTCGCGGGCATGATAGCGGGCTTCATAGCATCACTAGCAGGTATAATGGGCTTCATACCTGCGGAGATATATGAGATTATTTATGTCTGGGGTGCTCTAGTCTCATTTATAGTAATGATCGTAGTCAGCCTGATCACTAAACCCACCCAGCCTGAGGAGCAATTAGCAAAACTGCTTAAATGGGGTTAAAACATTAAACAAACCTATTTTTTAGTCACTAATTACGCTTTAAAACTTCTTTAAAGAGTGTCTTTAGAAATTGAAATTAGCAAATTATTAGTGAGTCTTTTTCAGAGTGTATTTTAAGTGTTAGCAACGAGCACACAACGAAAAGAATTTATTAAGTACCTTAGGGAGGGTGGGTAAGACATAAAGAAATTGTGGTTTAGCTAAAAATTTGTTTATTTTACATTGCTATATTGGTAGTCCTGTTAGTATAGCTACTAGTGTTGGTGCTGCTACGAGCGTCATGAAGAGTACTCCCAGCGAGACTCCTAACTTCCATAAAGCTCCTGAAATTAAGCTTATTACGAGCGTCCCGAAAATTCCTGCTAGTCTGGCGTCGTAGTAAGATAACATTATTACTATCGCTATGAAGAGTCCGTAAAGAGCTTCTGCAGGGACTCTCCTGAAGACTGCTAAGGTTATTTTTCTCGAGTACTTCACGAGTATCGGGTAAGCTACTAGGAAGGCTATCGCTGATGCCGCTATCACTGCTACAGCTATAGTCATGTAGTCGTAGTTCGTGACTATATAGTCTCTAGCGCTCATACCTAGACTCTCTAGCTTCTGGAAGAACGGCATGGCCGGTCCGGCAGCCATAGGTCCTGTTGGCTGTCCTATGACTAGCAAGGGTATTAGTGTGCCGCCTATGTACGTGGCGTTCTTTATCGCGTCTCTCACTGTGTAAGCGAGTACTGAGCCTTTAATCCTGTCTTTCTTGCTCTCTCTTAGTAAGTCTCCTATGAGTATCGTCAGGCCTACGGGCGACATGACTGTCGCGAGGACTGAGGTTACGGCTGACCAGACAGTGCTTTGAGCTGCCTCCTCCTTACTTAGTATTTTGAATGGGTTGAGTGGTATGCTACCTATCTTAGCTAGTCTCACTTCCTTAAGTCCTTTCTTCTCATAGTTTTTCTTGAGTTCTTTATGAAGCATTGACAAGAGTTCAAACATCATCGGACCTATAGTTATTCCAAGGAAGAAACTTATGTAGACAGGCTTGCCGTAGACTGCTCTAAGGCCTTGAATCCCTAACGCGAAGGAAGGTATAGATAGCAGAGCCAGCCACTTATTCTTAGAAGTTAACGCAAGTATTAATAGTCCAGCAAGTAGTATCCAGAACCACCTAGCGACTTTGACGTTAGGCAGTATCTCGTCAGTTGCCCTCAGCCAGTCACCTAAGGGCATGAGGTAGTAAGAGACTGTTAAGGTAGTTATTAAGGCAACGAATTGACCCACAACACTTGCTGCAATACCTTTCCTCAATATCGTGTCGGCTAAGCCGCTCTCTTTAGCTGTGACCGCGTCAGGGACTTGAGGCACTGCCATAACACCGCCGGGTATTCCCGCTAGCGCGACAGGTATGCTGTCAGCCATCTTGAAAGCAGCTATGCTCGCGATAAACCATACTAGAGCTAATAGGGGGTCTACTCCAGCGAGAAGTAACGTGAGCAGTACGGGAGCCATAGTAGCTGTCTCGTCAGTTCCCGGAAGTATCCCTATGAATATATAGAGTAGAGTAGAAAGTGCTGATAGGATTATTATGAGAAGTATTGAGAACGGGTCCATGAACTACACCTCCCTCACAACACGCTTGACTTTAGCTATGAAGACTCCTACAGCAAACCCTACTGAAGCTCCTATCGCGCCGAACGTTATCATGAGTCCAGCAGGCGGCAGACCTACGCTGCTGGCTATGTAGGGTGCTAGAGAGTAGAATACGAGAGCTAAAACGGTTGATATAGCTGTAGTTATGCTAAGCTCTCTTAGTGATATATACTCACCGTATAGCTCGTAATAAGTCTCGTTGTCTTCACTCATAGTAATTACACCAGTAATTAGTAATAGGGTGACTTTATAAATGTAGTCAGTAGACTAAGTCATGTTTAGTCAATATCTTAAGGTATTGAAGAAGACAGGGTCTTAGTTACTAGTTCTAGTTTCTTGGTTCTATGACTACGAGTGCGTATTCTTCTAGGTTCTTTAGTCTCGCTTCCACATAGTTTCTCTTCAAGACTGTCTCTAGTTCTTGACGTGATACTGCTTCGTAAGCTCTGTAAGTTTTTTGCGTGTCTTCTACTCGAGCTTTGATGATTATGTCATGGATTGGTATGAGTGTTCTTGGCGGGTGTACGCTGTAGGGCGGTATGAAGGTGGGAAGTGCTTGTTTACTCGGTCCTGTAGGTGCTGTGAGTATTCTCTGGTTGTATGTGTGGTTTACTATATGTATTACTATCCTATCGTTTTTCCTGTAGTATTCTGTCTGTAGTGTTTCAGGACCTTCCACGATTACTGGAGGCCTGCTAGTGTGTTTTGTGAGGGGTCTTAATATTAGTTCTGCGTAGTCTGGGTGTCCTAACCTGCTGTAGTGTGCTCCTATTCTGCCAGCGTAGTAGAGTGCTAGGCCCGACCCTAAATGTGCTAAGACTATCCCTGCAGCGTTCTCTAGGTTTGAGTCGGGGGGTGGTGTGCTCCTCCCTAAAGTGTATTCGTAGCCGTAAGGCGCTTTAGTAGTTTTCACTAGTGACAAGACTTTAGCATTTATTGGTCTCACCCTGACTAAGTCTCCCAGCTCTTTTTCTGTCCTCTCTATCCTGAATCTGAGGCTCTGATCACCTAGTATTACTGATTTGGGGAGTCCGCTCCAGTAGTCGTCGTATATGGTTGGCGTGACGTCTAGCTGTAGGTATATGTAGCCCGTGTTTAAGAACCCTTCTAGAGTGATGCCCAGGTACTTCTCGAGAGCTAGTGCGTGCCTGTACGTGTAGTCAGGTCTCATGATCCCGAATTCTCCTGTAGCGAGCAAGACCCCGCCTCCCTCGACGTAGTTCTTCAGTATTTCTTCTTCCTCATCTCCTAAGACCGCGGTGGTCGGTGCTATGAGTATGTTGTAGTCTTTGACCTTCTTTACGTCTTTCATGGTTATGAATTCTATCGGCAAGTTTCTTGACATGAGTATTTGTGTTAGTCCTTCTAGCTCAGCCAGATATATTGCTGGCTTCCTCCAGAAGTACTTGTCGTGTGTCTCGCTGTCGAATAGTATTGCTGCGTGCTTGACGGGTTCTAAGCCCGTGAGTAAGTCTTCGAGACACTCTATTTCTTCATAGACTTCGGCTAGGTAGTCTAGTGCTCTCGGGTCCTCGAAGAACTGGCTCGAGAATATTGTTGCTATGGGGTATCCTCCAGCGGCTACTATAGATCTAATACCTTGCTTTACTGCTAGCTTAGTTGCTGACTGGACTGTCCTGAATATGTAGAAGAGGTTTCTGCTGACTAGGACTGCTTTCTCGTTGTTTACGAGTGCTTTAGAGAGTTTTGTTGCCATGACTATGTATGCGTAGTCTATTATGTCGAACTCGCTTGCTTCGGCGAAGACTCCGTCTAGTATGTCTCTAGTCTTCTCTACTATTATGTTTCCTCTGCCTGCCCACCCGACTGGGTGGCTGTTATATAGGAAGAGAGTGTCTGGTTTTGCTTTCTTGATAGCTTCTCTTATCTTCTTCATCGACTCTATAGTTACTTTATGTCTCCACTCCCACGCTAGCCTGAAGGTAGGGTCTTCCTCGTCTTCCACGTCAGGCAGTTCCACATTATTCTCTTCTCTGAATCTGGTCTTGCAGTACCTGCAGTAGCAAGCTTTGGGTGGGTCGGGCAAGTACCTGAAGCTGTCTAGGAGTACCCCGTCAGGACTTACTAATCTCGTCGCTTCTTCTGCTTCCGGGATTAAATACTCTTCTAGTGCGGGACTATTCAAGCATATTTGAGGCCAGTGAGGGTCTACGACTTTCTCTGCTGTCGGGAGGTGTTCTAAGACTATCACCTCACCGTCTTTATTTCTTTGAGCGTATTCTGGGTGCTTCCTGTACACGTACCTGTTAGCTGTGTGGTCAGTCATTATGATTAGCCTCAACCTATTCTCTCTAGTCAACTTCCTCAGTTCCCTCAAGTCTAGTGCGGCGTTAGGGTGTTTAGGGTATATATTGCTCCCTTCGTAGAAGACTCTACCCCAAGGGTCTCTAGCGAATACTATGAGTGTGTTAGCGTGTGTTCTTAGAGCAACCTCAACAAGCAACTTAGCAGTGATTTTGTCTGCGTAGAACCCGTAAGGGTCTTCAATATTAAACTGTATGGCTCTGTAGAAGGTCTTGTTATCCCCGCTCTCTTCAGTCACTCTCAATCCCTACAGAAACTGTTCTGATTATAGAACTTAAAAGTCTGGCGGTTCATGACATAGTCTCTCACGCAGTACACCAAGTATGAAACCCTAACACAGGAGTTTCTGAACTGCTTGACTTAGGTCTACAGCTTTCGAGAAGCCAGTGTCTCTCACGCGCAAATCTCCATACAAAGAATCATTACTTCTCCATACAAAGAAATCCCTCAAAACAACACCCACTAAACAAAGAACAGAGAGCAATAACGTGTTGCTGGCTAGCTTACTCGTTTATCGACTAGCTAGTGTATTAGTTAGTTCTTGTTTTTAAGTATCTTAATAAGGGGGTTTCTAGAACTAGTGACTTAGGTCTTAAGACCTCAAGAAAGTCTTGTTTTTCTTCTTCTTTCTATCATCATAGATTCTCTATTGAGGTAATGAGTCGAGAGGTTAACTTCACTTAAGTAAAGTTAAGTGCGTATTAACTACACCAACACTAACCCGAAAACCAAAACTTCCAGTCCAGCCCACCGGGAGTGGGGATGAATAAGGGGAGTATCCTCTATCTATACGCAGAGAAGAGCCAAACACGAGAACTACTAGAGCCGCCCTTCAAACACTCTTCTCAATCTATCCAGCAGTAACTCATCCCCGGCTAGCAAGACCCCGTAATCAATCAACTCCTTAATCAGCCTGCTTTTTCCGGCGGCCATTTCTTCTAGTTCGTGTAGGGTGTAGACTCTGGGTTCAAGATCTAGGGGTAGTGTAGGGTCTATGTACTCTATTAGCCTGTCTATAGGTCTTCTAGGATCATCTCTCACGATTACTACTAAGTCGGCGTCTGAGAATGCTGTGTAGTCTCCTCTAGCTAGTGAGCCTATCAGGTAGACGGCTATAGCTCCTCGACTAACTCTCTCTTCAGCGTACTTGCGGAGTCTTCTTAAAACCTCACTCCGGTCTAGCTTGAAGAATCTTAGTTCTGACGTGCTCTATCACCTCACTCGCGTGAGCGATGGCTCTCTCCGCGTCGCTCTTAGTGTAGTAGTCCATCGGAGCACCTTCTGGATGGAAATTCGGGTACCTAGTAGGTATGTAGTGTCTGTCAAGCTCCCTAGCCTTATTAATTAGTTCTTCGCCAGGCCTTAAGTTCTCAGGTAAGCTAGATAGCATCCTAGAGACGGAATGACCCCACACCTCAATACCTAGAGCTTGGTAAAGAGCTTTGACGCTCTTCCCAGCAGCTTGATGAGCGGCGAAACAAGCCCACTCATAATCACCGACTTCGAAAGACTTCTTAGCATGTTCTAAATCCTTGAGAGCCTGCCTCAACCAGTCTGAGGCTCTTGAAACCAAGACACATCATCAATAAACTCTCTCAACAGTAAATAAAAAGCCGTGTAAAGCGTCGTGCGCCCCTACTCAGACTAGATCGCTTCTTCCTTTACTACATCTCTTGAGAAGGGGACGTTGAGGATCAGCTTTACTTTAACCATGTTCTCAGCGTATCCTGAAATGTGTGGGTAGGCAGTTATACCTAAAGACTTAGCTAGCCTGCCTAAGTTTACTAAGTTTAGATGTTCAATAAATATTCTCCTCTCTTGAAGACCTTCTAGCTCCGTCAGCGCTTCCTCGCCAGGCTTCTTGAACTCGAGGACTTTCCTGCAGACCTCACTAGCGAGTATCGTGGAGGGCTTGACACACAGCTTAACTACCGCGTTCCTCACCTTACCCTCAACACTAGGTTCTGTCGTGACTGTGTAAACGCCTTTCTTCTCATCATAGAGAACCTTCCACCGCCCGGCACTACTGGCAAGCCATGAAGCCTTAACGACATACTTGCTGTTGATTATCCTTTTCAGATTTTACGCGGCTCTAGAGTCACTCACCTCAACAAGCTTGCTAATCTTAGGTGTTTTCGAAGGGTCTAAACACGCTACGACTACGTTCCTCCCCTCACGCGAGACCACCTTAACTGCCAGAGCTACTAAGTGTCCGACACCCTTGCTGTCTACCGCTCAGCAAATACGAGCTACTATACAAGCCTTCATAGCTTATACTCTCTACTAAAGCACTACTACTCAAGAACTCTGTCATGACGTGATATCCTCTATTACTATACATAGTAGCTTCTAGCCCTCAAGACACCGAACTCTACCTTGAGAGGCTTAGTCAGTGTGATGCTCTTACTAAGAAATTTAATCAAGCTTCTGACTCTAGATAAAGACCTAGAATTACTCACGCGTATTAAGAAAGGCACTGAAATCAGCAACGCCATGAAAATGAGGAAGAACGTCAGCGTAGGGTCAAGCAAGCTCAAGCCGACCCCTGATAAAGTTGGCATTTGTTAGTTAATATCCTTACTCCTTACCTAGTAAAGATATTAAGCTAGAACCAACACGTCCAGAAGATACTTAAGGATCGTGACGTTAACTCATAATTAGTTATTACCGTAATATTTTCTATGGGTGGTGCTCATAGAGCACGATAGCTTAGTGTTCGTCAGCGAGTCTGTTCTTTGTAGCGGTAAAAGGGTTTCTCTAGTTCAGAAGACCTACCTGCATGAGGGTAGGGTCGTGTTAAGAGACGTAATCAGGTTTGGTGAGGCAGTAGCTGTTCTCCCCGTAAAAGAAGACGGTAGGGTGGTCCTCTTAAGTCAGTTTAGAGTTCCAGTCAATAACTGGGTCTTGGAAGTCCCTGCAGGTAGAGTTGAGGAAGGCGAGGATTTAGTCAGTGCTGCAAAGAGGGAGTTGAGGGAAGAGACGGGATACGATGCTGAGGAGCTAATCAGGGTGGCCTCTGTATATACAGCTCCCGGCTACAGTGATGAAGTACTCCACGTATTCCTGGCTAGGAAGCTGAAATACGTGGGGGCTTCGCCCGAGCCAGGCGAGCTCATAAAAACTACTGAGTTAAGCCTTGAAGAAGCTCTTGAAACACTAACTAAGGCTAAGTATGTAGATGCTAAAACACTACTAGCAATACTGTTGCTCAAGACCTTAAATCCTGCTAAACCTATTAGCTAGAGACTCACTCAAGATTAAATCTACTGAGTAGTGGCTGAAGCGATTTTAAGTGCTTCGCGTTTAGATCACAATACCTGAGCACGCACAGCTTAAGCGAGAGAAGCTTATAAACTCTGAAAACATTCTCTTTTTGGTGTGACACGTGTCAAATATTGAAGAAAGAAAAATAGAGCTCGTTAAGAGTTTGCTTAAGAAGCTTCACGAGGGTGTTAAGCCTGAAGAACTAA
>JAWBSH010000015.1 GCA_038843015.1 Zestosphaera sp.
CCACTCACGTAACCGCCAGCGTAGACAGTCCTTACATTGCGTGAAACTCTAGATATCGCCTCACCAACCAGCTTACCGTATTCTAGCAAGTCTTCAGGGATGTTAATAATGGCTATATCCCCGATCACGTCGTAAGCTGACGGGATCCTCTTAAGAATGCCGTCAGGAACCAACCCCTCAAGTAAGTCTTTGAAAGTCAGTCCGAGAGTGCCGCAGGAGAAGTCTTCATAGCAAGACTCACTAACTAGAGTTACGGGGAAGTCTTTAAGTAAGCTTAAGTCTACGTCTTCTTTGATGGGGATAGCTACAGTCCCGTCACTCAACTTCTTCACTTTACAGTTCCTCACGTAAGCATCTCTAGACTTAAGAAACTTGAGTGCTGTCTCGACGTCCTTGACTAAGACCCTCACACACCGCAGCCTCAACTAACCTCACCTGCAGTTAGTAGGTAGTGAGAGACTCAATCATAATAAATCTTTTTAACGTTTTTATTTTGGTGGAGTGAGTGAAGCTAGGTATAGTGCCTAAACTCAACAGTCCTGAAGCTCTGCAGCTAGCTAAGCTCGTGTTAAAGAGTGCTGAGAGTAAAGGACTGACAGCGTTCTTAGACGCGAGAGCTAAGGACCTCGTATCGTGGGATAAGTTTTTCCATATAGGTAAAGACGATGTAGACATAGTAGTAGTTATAGGGGGTGACGGGACAGTCTTAAGCACTCTGCACTTGCTGAGAGACTCTGAAGTCCCTGTAGCTACGATAAGGTACGGCAGGAGAGGCTTCTTATGTGATGTGCCGCCATACGAGTACTCTGAGATGGTCTCTAGGATAGCGTCAGGAGACTACAAGCTCGTCGAGTATATGAGGCTTAAAGCCGAGGTCAGGGGTGTGGGCGCAACACCCCCAGCACTGAATGAGATAGCTGTCGTGAGTTCAGGGAGTGGTAGAGCTAAAGTGATAAGGCTGTACGTCCATAAAGATGACGAGGAGGTCTACAGAAGACTAGTAGGTGATGGGGTGATAGTAGCGACGCCCGTAGGCTCGACAGCTTACAGTCTAGCTGCCGGAGGGCCCGTGGTAGACCCGACGATGAGGGCTTTGATAGTGACTCCTCTCGCTTCAATAACTCTGTGTACGAGGCCGGTGATATTGCCTCCAAACACTGAAGTTAAGGTGACAGTAGCTAAAGACTCGCCAGAAGCTCTCTTGATAGTTGACGGGACATTCAGCATGACACTGAAGCCAAAAGACTCTGTCACTATAAGAGAGTATCATAAGCCGGCTAAATTCGCTAGATTTTACGTGGGTGACTACTACGTCAGAATCTTCGAGCGATGTCTGTGATGAGGCTTACGTGCTTGACGCTGCAGCCTTCTTCGCAGGCTACCAACTATACATAACGAAAAACGTCTACACAGTGAAAGAAGTAATTCAAGAAGTAAGAGATTCAGAAAGCGTTAAAAACCTCCAACTAGCTCTCTCAGCAGGTAGGTTAATAGTCGGCGAGCCCGAAACTAAGTACAGAGAGGTAGTGAGTCAGTTAGCCGAGAAACTCAGCGTGCTAAAGAAACTCTCTAGTACAGACCTAGAACTCCTAGCTCTAACAAGCGAGCTACTAGAAAAATGCAGTAACGTAATAGTCATAAGCGACGACACAGCCTTAAGGAAAGTAGCTACACAAATAGGCGCTAAAACCATGACCATAAAATACAGGGGACGCAGATAGACCGGCATCCTTAAGAACTAGGCTCTCAACTTATGCTCTAGTCTCTAACCTTCTTGCTTACATTCATGAGAAAAGACTGTAATTAATTTAAAAGACTCTAATTACTAGGATATTATTGGCGGGGGTGCCCGAGCCAGGTCAAAGGGGTCAGGCTGAGGCCCTGATGGCGTAGGCCTGCGTGGGTTCAAATCCCACCCCCCGCACCACGTACTAACCCTTTAATTCTAGCGTGACTCACTCATGTTGAAAGCTTAATTTACTTAACAAATTACGAGATTGGTGGGTTTATTGAATGCGCTCCTGGATTTGTTTGTAGAGTTCCTGAAAATAGGGTTCCTCATGTTTGGGGGTGCTTATTCTGGTGTAGCGCTTATGCATAAAGAGCTAGTTGAGCTTAAGGGGTGGCTTACAAACGAGGAATTCATTGATGTGGTAGGCATTTCTCAGAGTGCTCCTGGTCCTGTAACCATAAACTTAGCAGTCCTCATAGGCTATAGAATTTGCGGTATTCTCGGCTCTGTAGTAGCTACTTTAGGGATAGTGCTACCGGCCTACTTAATCGTGTTAGGTATTGCAGCAGGCTTATCTCCCTACCTAACAACACCTCTAGCTAGAACAATACTGAGAGGCATAAACTGCGCTGTCGTAGCGTTGGTACTAATAGTTCTGCTAACAATAAGTCAGAAAGTATTAATTCAAGATAACACCGTAGGACTCGTTGAGGTAGTGATATTCGTTACAGCCTTTACTCTAGTCTTTCTCTTCAAGCAACACCCAGTAGCTGCTATAGGGGTCTCCATAGTGTTGAGCCTAATAGCTAAGTACGTGTTTGGCTTTTAAAAAAGTATTGGTGGACCGGCCGGGATTTGAACCCGGGACCTCCGCCGTGCGAGGGCGGCGCTCTTCCAGCTGAGCTACCGGCCCCCATAATTCTTACTATTAAACTCTTAAAATTATTATTTCACGAGGTATTAGTGAGTGTACGTGTTAATGACTTCCCTGACGGGAGGCGGCTATTCTGTGATGATTCTACCTGTGTTCGAGTATGTCTTGTAGCCTGCGTAATTACTCAGTACCTCATTTATTTTCTCACTACTTAATATCTCCAATATCTTGCGTACGGGTTCTTTATTCATGCTATCTTTACGTATTACGAGGTCGTATATTTCATCACCTATTTTAATGAATTCTAGTCCGTACATCTCGGCTGCGTGCCTGACCCCGACCCCCACGTCTGCTCTCCCCTGAAGTACTGTTACGGCCACCCCGTTATGTGTTTTTGCTTCGTTGAGGTACCCCCTAACAATTCTGGGTATCTCGTCTGGATTTATGCCGAGTTCTCTCGCAGCTGCTCTCAAGTTAATATCTATGAGTGTTCTAGTTCCAGAACCTCTATTCCTGTTTATGAAGACCACGTCTTCTCTGAAGAGGTCTTTAAAAGACCTTATGTTTTTAGGGTTGTTTCTAGGTAGTAAGAACCCGATTTCCCTAACCCAACCACCTACTAAGACCGCCTGACTAGCCAGGTTTAATTTCTTTAGGTATGGCAGGTTATACTCGCCACTCTCTTCGTCGAGGAGGTGCGTACCGCATAAGTCGGCCTCACCCCTACCAACAGCTAAGAGACCTCCTAAAGACCCGGCATTGATTAGCTTGTAGTTAGGTTCTTTAGTCGCCAACCTAATCAACTCATCAATTACGTAGTCGTGACTACCTATGAAGACTAGTTCAGGAGCTTTCCAGAACCTCCTAAACAATTTAACAACTACTTCACTACCTTCATTAACGACTAGCGTGTCTTCAGGTACCTCAATAAATCCGTCTGTGTAAGTCAAGACTCTGATAGACCCGGATGGACTCAACACAGGGTAAGCTGCTAAGACATTCCCCCTCATCACGAGAGCAACCGGGACTAAAGCCGCCCTCCCCCTAACACCCAAGACTCTCTGAAGAACGACAGCCCTGACTTCAGGCCCGCCCCAGTAACTCGCTGGAAGTCCGGCAAGCCTGGAAATCACTGGAGCCACTACAGACCTGAAGATCATCGCAGAAGATAGGGGGAAGCCCGGAAGACCAAACACTAGCTTACCACCAATTACAGCAACTATAGTAGGCTTCCCCGGCTTAACTTTCAGCCCGTGAATAATGATTCCCGGCTTGCCGAGACTCTCAACGACTCTGTAAGTGAGGTCTTCAGCCCCTGCTGAAGTCCCTCCAGCCGTGATCACTACGTCGTTCTCGCCGAGAGCTTTCTTGAGAGCACTTTCTAGAACTCTCTCGTCGTCTGGCACTATACCGTAAAACCTGGGCACAGCACCTAATTCAAGCAACGACGAAGCAACGTAGTGTGACGTAACCTCAAATATCTTGTAGTCTTGGAGGACTCCCTCCTCAACATCTACTAACTCAGAACCTACTGAAACAATCCCTACTCTAGGCTTAACGAAAACGTTAACTTTACTTACGCCTGCCGCTGCTAGAGTAGCTAGCTCGGCAGGACCTAATAAAGTCCCTCTACGAAGCACTAACTCCCCCCTCATCACGTCAGAGCCTGCCCTAGCCACATTATCTCCCGGAACTACTGAGGTGTAGACGTAAACGTAATCATCAACTCTCTTACTATACTCAACCATAACAACAGAATCAGCACCTCTAGGTATTGCAGCGCCAGTATCTATCTCGGCAGCCTCCCCCACACCAACCTCAATACTCGGGCGATCGCCTATCTTAACCGAGCCTTTAAGCCTTAACCTAGCAGGCGAGTCTTCCTCAACACCAACTAAAGAAACAGAGTTGACAGCATAGCCGTCAACCTCAGACCTATCGAAAGGCGGGTAATCATAAACTGCGTAAACGTCCTCAGCTAAGACTCTCCCCAACCCCTCACGCAAACTAACTAACTCAACACCGAGAGGCTCTAACCTAACATAGGAAGAAATAATACTTAAAACCTCGTCAAGCCTGCGAAGCTCGTGGAAGATCTTCCTCAAAGCACACACCACACACTACATAGTAGCAAACACTTAAATAACTCCGTAATGAATAAAACTTGGCTAGGGGCCCGTAGCTCAGCCAGGATAGAGCGCCGGCCTCCTAAGCCGGAAGTCGGGGGTTCAAATCCCCCCGGGCCCGCCACAACACGCGTGATGCTCGACCACCGCAACTGCGTAAACGGTAGTAAGTTCAGATAGAGAAGTCAGGACGTTTTACCTTAAGACACTTAATAATTTCATTCTTTTCTTTAATCATTATTAAAGTATTTATGTAAACACAGTTTTATTATGTTAAGACTTCCCATATAGGCTTCGGAGGTAACTCTGAGTGTTTCGTTTTGATGTCGTGACTCCGGTAGATATCAACGAAGCACTTGAGATCCTTAGTAAGGATAGCGATGTTGTGCCGATGGCTGGAGGAACTAACCTCCTGGTGTGGGCTAGAGACGGTAAAATTAGATTTAAGAAAGTTCTAGATTTATGGAGCTTGCGTAAGCAACTCTCTTACGTATTGATTGAGGGAGATGTCATAAGGATAGGGTCTATGACTACCGTGGATGAGTTATGCGACTCTGTAGGGCTCAGTAAGCCCTCACTACTCGGATTAGCCGACGTATGCTCAACGTTTGCTAGTCCCTACGTTAGGTCTGTGGCTACTGTCGGGGGTAATATTGAGTCAGCAAATCCTTTATCAGATATAGCTATACTCTTCCTAACTCTCAACGCTAGAGTAAGGCTAATTAGTCTTAACGGCGTGAGGGAGGTTCCCCTGACGAACTATTATAAGGGAATGCGGTCCACCGTAAGGGAAAGAGATGAGTTGATTAAGGAAGTAGTTATTGATAACCCACCACCTAATTCATCAACAGCCTTCATCAAGATAGATAAGAGGAGGGGGCATATCATGGGGCTTGCTATAGGTGCTGTCTACGCAGAATATGAGGAAGACTTCTTCAAAGACGTGAGAATAGCTTTTGACAGCGTCTCTAAGCCCTTCCCTGAAAGAGCTTTTCTTACTGAGTCTTTCCTCAAGGGTAAGGAGTTCAGAGAAGACGTGTTGAGAGAAGCTTCAGAGAATATATTACCTAAAGAGATGGTGCGTTATACTGGCAGGAGAGCTACGGCTGAATACAGGCTCCACTTGTCTAAGGTAATACTACGTAGGACTCTCATAAAAACTTATGAGAGAGTAAAGTCTGCTTATTCACTTAAGTAAATAAAAAAGAAATTTCTAACTTAAGGTAGTGTTAAATACTACCGTGACTTGTCCCGTGGCTACCATATTCTGCAACTTCATAGCCCACTCATTGACTTCGTTAGGAACAAACTTTAGCGGAAACTTTATGTAGGAAGCTCTACCAAACTCTATCTCGTAGTATCCGGTTTTAACACCTCTGAATATCTGACCTATGATGTATTCTAAAGCTATGCCATAGTCGTAGATGTAAGAAGTTATCAAGTTATTTGGCAACATTGAGGACTTATCAGTATATTTAGTCGTTGCTAGAACATAGAGACCTTTAGTGATGTTAGCTTCTTTTATTGCCTCAAAAAGCCCGTAATTAGCTAGGTTGAGAGAAGACATTACTATGTCACAGCCTTGATCAATTAAGCTAGCGGTAACCGTCTTTGCTTTGACCGGGTCGTTAAAATCTCCGGTCCATACAGGAATGAATGTGACATTCTTGCCTAAATCACGTAGGGCTTGCTTGACAGCATTGACTTCTGAGACCGTGAATGGTAACTGAATACCGCTAACATAACATATGACTCCAGTCTTAGTCACGTTAGCTGCTATAGCTCCCAAGACGTAGAAGCCCTTATGAAAGGCAGGGTCTAGTTGCCACACGTTAGGTGGCAGATTCTCTATCCTACCGTAGCCAGTTATTATAATTACTACGTTGGGATGCTCGCTAGCTACTTTCTGACCTACAGAAACGAATTGTCCTCCATGAAAGAATATTATGTTATAACCTAACGCGATATACTCGCTAGCTACTCTCTCAGCATCCGCAACGCTAACACCCTCGGAGTATGCTACATCGATGCCGTACTTTTCTTTAATGTGGAGAGTTCCTAAGTACCCTAACGTGTTGAAGTCTGCGTCTTGTATGCTACCAGGCAGTATAGTAGCTAGCTTAAACTGAGGGGCCTGTGGCGTCGTTGTGGGTGTAGTGGTTGGCGTGGTCGTCGGAGTAGTTGTCGGTGTGGTAGTTGGGCTAGTTGTAGGAACTCCTGTTCCAGGCTGCTGTAGCATCAGAAATGCTGTAGCTATGGCAACAATCACTATAATCACGGCTACTACCGCTACGGTTTTAGATAGTGCTTTCCTTAAATTTCTTGAAATTAACATGGTCTCACAGAAATATCTCTTGACAGTAATATTATGTATTAATTCACATGATCGTTATTGAGTTCCTTTCTTGTAATCACAAAGATGCAATTAACTTAGTTAGCTTAATTGTTATTTTTAATGAGTCTTATACCCTATCCTTAGGGTCTGCTTTGAGCTTAAATGAAAAAGATACGAGTAATACTAGACCATATGTTCATCTTAGGAATATTTATAAACGTTTTGGCGATGTAGAAGCTCTTAAGGGAGTAACTCTCGATATTTTTACGGGTCAGGTGCTAGGTCTCTTAGGAGAGAACGGTGCTGGAAAAACCACGTTAATGAACGTGTTATTTGGTCTTTATAAGCCAGACGCTGGACATATTTACGTTGACGGGAAGTTAGTGAAAATCAGGTCACCTGCACAAGCCATAAAGCTAGGCATCTTCATGGTTCATCAGCATTTCAAACTAGTAAGTAATTATACTGCATTAGAGAACATAGCTATAGGAATTACTTCAGGGATTGAGTCCCTCAAGCCTGCGAATCTAGCAGAGCTTAAGGAGAGAATCAATAAGGTGATGGAGTATTCAGGACTTTACGTAGATCTTAAAGAGAAAATCAGAAATCTGCCACTAGGTGTTAGGCAAAGAGTAGAGATACTTAAGGCTCTAACTAGAGGGGTTAAAGTGTTGATTCTCGATGAACCAACAACTAACCTAACACCCCAGGAAGTGGACACTCTCTTCAACGCGCTAAGGAACTTAGTTAAGAAGGGTTTAGGTGTTGTATTCATAACGCATAAACTACATGAGGTGATGGCTGTTGCTGACGAGATAGCTGTATTGAAAAACGGTGTTCTCTTAGGTAGGTTCAAACGCTCTGATGTGGATCAAGCAACAGTAGTAAAGCTAATGGTGGGTGAGAGAATAGACCTGGAAAAATCTATTATTTTCAAAGGCCTTAGACCTTCTGGTACTTCAGCTCAGGCAGAAAACACCGCAAGATCAGAGCTTCTGAAGGTAGAGGATATTTGTTTAAGGGATAAGTTAGGGGCCCCGATTCTAGACAGAGTTAGCTTCTCTCTATTCAGGGGTGAGATACTCGGTATTGCTGGGGTTTCTGGAAACGGGCAGAGAGAACTCGTCGAAATACTCTTCGGTGTTAGGAAGCCAACATCAGGAAAGATATTAATGAACGGAATAGACTTGACTAGTTTGCCTATAAGAGAAAGGATCTTGATGGGGCTCTTCTACATCCCTGAAGATAGGTTGTCTGAAGGAATCTCTCCTACGCTCTCGGTAATGGAGAATCTAGTCTTGGGGATTCACTTCACATACACTACTAAAAAGATATTGATGGACTTTAAGAGGATCAGGGATGAGGCAACACAACTGATTAAGAAGTACGAGATCAAAACACCCAACATGATGACACTTGCTTCAAAGCTTTCCGGAGGTAATATACAGAAGTTGATGATTGCCAGAGCCTTTCATACCGCACCTAAAGTTCTCATAGCTCACAACCCGACGAGAGGCTTAGACATAGCAACGACCGAGAAGGTATTAAATGAGGTTCTGAGCTTAAGGGACGCTGGATCCGGAGTTATTTATGTTTCTGAAGACCTAGACGAGCTCATGCTGATAAGTGATAGGATAGCTGTAATGTATAAGGGTAGGTTGGTCGGTTCTCTCCCTAGGAGCAGGTTCGACAAATACGAGATAGGTAAATTAATGGCTGGTGTGGTTGGTGATTAAGCATGAGCAAGGCGTTACTAGTAAAATTAGCCAAGATTTCACTACCTTACATAATCAGTATTTCTTTAGCGTTTGGGGTTGCTGGATTCATACTATACTTTGGCGGTTACGACGTTGTCTCCGGCTACCAAACCATATTAACTGCTTCTTTCTGGAACCTCAACAGCTTCTTCCTAACCCTAACTAAGTTCAGCACGATACTATTAATGAGCTTAGCTTTCTTAGTTCCCTATATTAGCAGGAAATTTAATATAGGTGTTGAAGGACAGTACCTAATGGGTGCTTTAGGGGCTACGTTAGTGGGTCTAGTCGTGAGTGCTTCTGCAGGAGTACATGTCATTATCTCTATACTAGCTGGGATAGTCTTCGGCTCTCTATGGGCGTCAGTTCCGGCATTTCTGATGTCTCGATACAGAGTTAATGAAGTCATATCAACTATAATGATGAACTTCATAGCTAGGTACTCGGTGATAGTCTTTGCAATGAGTCTATGGAGGGATGTGGCGTCAGGTCATCCGATGACTATTCCCATAAGTGCCACAGCTACGTTACCCCTACTTAATCCGTCACCACCACTTAGTTCTGCAATACTCTTCTCTATCACTACTATAGCAATCCTTTACTTCACCATAACCTTTACTGTATTTGGTTACGAGCTGAGAGCTACTGGGACAAACCCTAGGGCGGCTGAGGTCTTCGGAGTAAACACAAAACTACTGATGCCCTTATCGTTGGTGGTCGGCGGGAGTTTAGCAGGTCTTGGAGGAGCGCTAGACGTTACTGGCTATTATTACAGGTTGATTGATGGAATGCAGAGCAATTACCCTAGTCTGGGGATACTGATAGCTCTGCTATCCAAAGGAAAAATAACTTTCGTATTGCCTGTGGCTTTCTTTATCTCGGTGATTGATGTCGGGACGAACGCTCTTCAGAGGATACAGAGGGTTCCGATAGAGCTTGTCCTAATATTAGAGGGGTTGCTCCTAGTTTTCATACTAGTTTCTGAGTCTCTCAGGTGGTGGAGGAAATGAGCACTGCTTCCCTAGACTTAACGGCCATTATAGTGAGTTACGTGCGCACTGTTCTGATATACCTTGTTCCCTACTTACTCACGAGCTTAGGTGTGGTGATTAGTGGTAGGTCTGGAATTTACAATATATCTGCTGAGGGCGTTATGTTGCTTGGGGCTTCCGTTACTTTCCTATCCACGTACTTCTCTAGCGGAAACATAATGGCGGGGATCTTATACGCAGTGTTTGTTGGGGTTTTGGTAGGTCTAGCTTTCGGCTTCCTAACTATATCGTTGAAGCTAAATCAGTTTGTTGTTGGAACAACGTTTTTTGTGTTATGTACTGGGTTTGCTAATCTGCTCTATAAGTTGCTCATAGGAGTTACTCTAACACCACCATATATCGAGACTTTACGTCCTCTCACAATACCTGTCTTGTCTGATGTGCCGTACGTTGGTGACGCACTCTTCAAGCATAACTTGTTCGTGTATCTGTCCTTCATCTTGGTCGCAACGTCTTACTACATGCTCTATAAAACGTACGTAGGGCTTAACTTTAGAGCGGTGGGTGAGAATCCTAAAGCAGCTGATACTCTAGGAATCAACGTAACCCTATACAGATATGTAGGAACTATCATAGGAACTATCCTGATGTCTGTTTCCGGAAGCTACTTAGTCTTATCTACTACAGGCCTCTATACCGAAACTATAGTTTTAGGTAGGGGCTGGATCTCTGTAGGTATAGCTATCTTCGGCAGGTGGCACCCTCTCTGGGCTTTAGTAGGCTCTGCACTATTCGCTGGTGTTGAGTCTTTAGTCTACTTGATCCAGAGTCTTCAGAGTGTTTTAGGTCTTAGGGTACCGCCAGAGTCTCTCTTAACGTTGCCATTCATAGCTACGTTAATAGTTTTGGCTTTAGTGTATAAGAGGGCTGAACTGCCTCAAGCTATTGGGAGACCTTACGACAGGGAAGCGCCTGAAGAATATACTTAAACAACACTATAGCGTCTATATGTATCGCTGATACATATTTTTCATGCAATAGTTTTATTAATTACTCACTACCAACTAAATCGGTGTGTTTGAATTGGTTTATGCTTACGTGAGGTACGTATTGCTAGCTCTTGTTTTAGTGATGCTTATTCCGGCTACAGCTTTATGGAGTGAGACGCTTAAAGTGAATGTTTCGGTTAACGTGACACGCGCTGACCTAGACATAGGTTCTTGGAGGGTTTTCGTGAATTACACTTGCGGCGTGTGTAGGGGGATTGAAGAAGGTTATGTTAGCTTGAGTGAAGACTATGATACGATAATTATTTACTTAGACGACGAGAAAACACGTAATGTTTGGGTAGGCTTAGTCATAGAAAACAATTATGGAGTGCCGGCAACACTTAAGGGCTTTAGAGTAAGCTTTAGTGATTACTCAGGTACTTACGAGTTAGGGGAAGACAACTACAGAGTCTATCCCTACGAACCCGTCAAGCAGGGAGTTGGCAACATGCCTTACTGGGGTCAGCTGAGGTGTGAAGACCTCCCTATAGAATACTACTTAACGGAACTACCTATTACGATCAATACTGGCTGGAAAGCAGTAGTCTGGATTAACGTGAGTACTTACGGGATGAATAACGGCAACCTAACAATAAAACTAGCTTACGATACTGGCACTAACTAATTAAGAAGTCTCGGCAAGCAACTCGAGCTGTAGACCCCTACTCAAGACTATAGTCAGAACACTAATCATCAAACACTAACTGAAATCCTCCTCACCTTCGAGGCTTATTTACTCGCAAGAGCTTCTCTCACTAGGGTTGAGTATGGAGATAGTTTTAAGGCCTGTGGGCGTGGTCAGAACCAACTTTAGCGACGAGGAAGTCAAGAATTCTGAGGAGGGAGTTCCAGGCATTATAGAGGTCTACGAAGAATACGCTGAGGGTCTTGAAGGAATTGATGGATTCTCTCACATAATACTGATAACCTACCTCCATAAAGTCACGGAAGAACAGAAGAAAGTACTTAAAGTCAGGCACAAACGCTTAATCAAGTATGGACTCAAACTAGAAGAACTCCCTGAAGTCGGCGTCTTCTGCACCGACTCACCCCACAGACCCACACCAATAGGACTCACAATAGCTAGACTCACTAAGCGTGAGGGGAGACTCCTACACGTGGAAAACCTAGACTTATTCGACGGAACACCAGTACTAGACATAAAACCCTACACACCAGACAGAGCAGTCAGCAACGAAGAACTAAAATTCCCAGAATGGTTCACGAAACTACATAACAAAGTAAAAACAAGAACCGGAAGAAAAAACCAATCCTCTAGAGTAGCTTTCACAGCCTGGGTCTCAAAGAATATATCGTGTGGAGTTTGAAGCATGCTTAAAACAATATAGTCTAAATCGAGAATGGCTTTCTATTCTAACCTCCACTCAAGAGCTAGGATACTGTTCTCAGCAGAAATGATCCATTATTCTCAATATAAATGAAAGAGGTCTTCAAAAGAATAACTCGAGGTTTTGTTTCTATTTCGTATTCTACTTCTTAAGGCTAACCTGAAAGTCTAGTTTCTAAGTATTCATAAGAATGATTATGTAGGCATTCGTTACCCATTTATTTGATTCGTCACGACCTCAAGATTATATGTTTTATTAAGTAAGTCTGTAAGTCTGAGGCTTTTGAGTTCACGGCTGTTCGTGGAGGAAGGGACTTAGAGAAGCCGTGATGGGCCGTCCTAGGTCAACTTACAGGAACCCAAAGTAGAGAACGACATTAGTTTACTCTAAACGATAGCTGTATCTCTTGTAGAACCAGTTTTTAATGTTATCTGCTAGTATCAGGTAGGCACCGATAATAGCCGTTAGTACTGGGTAGAAGGTTGCTGGAGGCTTTGTAAATCTGAAGATTTCCCTTAATGGCGTATAGGGGAGTGCTAGCGCAGACGCTGTTATTGTTATGATGGTAAAGAGTAGTAGCTGACTCGGCTTACTTCTCCAAAAGGGAGACTTTATAGTTCTAATAACCAAGACTACGAGTGTTTGTGAGGCTAGAGATTCAATGAACCAAGCGGTTTGGAATAGTGGTTCAGAAGCCTTAAATATATAAAGCATTATGAAGTAAGTTAGAAAGTCGAAGAGAGAGCTAACTGGCCCGAAGCACGCCATGAATAGTCTAATGAAGTGTATATCCAGCCTTCTAGGTTTTTCAATATACTCCACGTCAACTTCATCTGTAGGTATTGCCGACTGAGAAAAGTCGTAGAGAAGGTTATTAAGTAATATCTGTATGGGAAGCATTGGCAGAAATGGTAAGAAGAGTGACGCTATAGCAACGCTAAGCATGTTTCCAAAGTTTGAGCTTATACTCATTAAAATATATTTCATAGTGTTACCTAGTGTCTTCCTACCCTCTAAAACTCCATCATAGAGTACTCTTAGGTCCTTCTGCAAGAGAATTATGTCGGCAGACTCCTTAGCAACGTCAACAGCGTCATCGACAGATATACCGACATCCGCTGTTTTTAGCGAGGGTGCATCATTTATTCCATCGCCTAGGAACCCAACGACATGCCCATTGTTAATCAGAGTATTTATTATTCTTTCTTTCTGAGCTGGTGTAAGTCTGCAGAAGACATTAGCCTCCTCAACAACTCTCGCGAGAGCGTCATCAGGCATCTCAGCTATTTTACTCCCTGTAACAACCTTCTTCACGTTAAAGCCTAAGTATTCGCATACCTTCTCTGTTACTAGTTCATTATCACCAGTAAGGATCTTCACTTCTACACCAGCGTTTCTCAGTAGTTTCAGAGCTTCTCTCGCTGTTTCTTTAGGGGGGTCAATAAAAGCTATGAATCCTAGAAACACCATTTCTTTTTCGTCGTTAACTGTGTACACTGGCTTATCTTCTCTTAAAAACTTATATGCTACAGCTAAAACCCTATACCCTTCAGCACTAAGTCCGACATATCTCTTCTCGATACTTCTACGCACCTCATCTGTTAGGTTAGATATGACTTCTCCATCCTCGTAAAAAGAGGAAATCTTAATAACCTCTTCCGGAGCTCCCTTAGTGATCAAGAGCCGCTGACCCTGATTCTCAACAACTACAGAGAGTCTCTTACGAACAGAGTCAAAAGGTATCTCATCAATTTTCTTATAGTCTTCGATACGTATCTCTCTGAATCTCAGTATAGCATCATCTAAGGGGCTTCTAATTCCAGTTTGATAATAACTGTTTAAGTAGGAATAGAGCAAAACCTTATTGCTTTCGTTGCCATTAAGGTCCACATACAGTACGAGCTCTACCCGGCCCTCAGTTAAAGTCCCGGTCTTATCAGTGCATAGAATGTTCATGCTTCCAAGATTTTGTATGGCTGCTAAGCGCTTCACGATTACGTTCTTCTTAGCCATTAATACTGCTCCTTTAGAGAGATTTATCGAAATTATCATCGGCAAAAGTTCCGGAGTCAAACCAACAGCTAGGGCCACAGCAAAAAGAAGTGAATCGAGCACTCCTCGCATGTAAAGAGCATTAATAAAAAACACAAATATAACTAGAAGAAAAGTCACCTGCATTACCATGTAACCGAAACTTCGGAGACTCCTCTCGAACTCTGTCTCGCTCCTCTTCTTCACAAGCCTCTTCACGATTTTCCCATACTCTGCTAGACTACCTGTTCTTACAACAAGAGCTGTTGCCGTTCCACTTACGACAGAGGTGCCCATGAAGACATAGTTATTCCACTTCGTTATTGACGGGTCGTAAGACTCTAGCGGCTGGTCAGTCTTCTCGACAGGAAAAGATTCTCCGGTCAGTACGGACTCATCTACAAGCAAGTCTTTCACGCTTATGACTCGAGAGTCTGCGGGCACTATGTCACCAGCCGAGAGAAGTATAACATCCCCTGGAACAATCTCCTCAAGCCTAACCTCTTTCCTAACCCCATCTCTTAAGACTGTAGTTTTTGTAGCTACTTTCTGCCTAAGCACCTCAACCTCTCTTTCAGCCTTGTGTTCCTGGTAGAAGTCTAAGATTATGCTAAACAAAATAATAGTGTATATAATGACTGTATCTGTTACGTCTTTAAGAAAACTGGAAATTAATCCGGCTATAAGGAGGACTATTACGAGCGGACTCTTGAAATGAGATAGAAAATCAATTATAGCGACCCTCTTCTTCGTAGGGAGCTCATTATAACCAAAAAACTTAAGACGTCGTTTTGCCTCTTCAGAGGAAAGACCTTTCAGTGAAGACTTGAAGCGTAAAAGAAGCTCTTCAACAGGCAAGGTCAGAGCTTCTTCAGCGCTTGGCAAAACCCAACCTAAGTCTTCACCAACGCTTAAGTCTTCCCTGTTCTCTACTAGTATCATCTTCATGATGCTTGCCTTTGTTCAAATAACTTATGAAAAATCAAAATAAATTTAATTTATGAATCAAGGTCTTTCGCTTTATCTGAGTGAACGGCCTGACTCCAGGCAAGTTCCCCTACGGCATTACACTTATGCCCCTCACCTAGTGCTTCGAAAGATATAGACTTCACCTTACTTATCGTGAACGAAGCCTTAGAAGATCGTTTGAATAATACGTGTAATTAAAACCTGAATGCGCGACTCTAGTTAAAGAATTTAAAGTAGCTTACAGTATATCCAGAGTAGCAACCTACAGAATACAGCAAATAGAGAAGCCAGTTGTGGCTAGAAGTTTTTCCAGCAAGGTAATGCCTAGTGTTGAAGCAGAATGGATCTCACGCCCTTGAAACGTCATCAGCTGATGAGCTTCTAATGAGGACTGTAAATTTGTATCTTTATGTGAAGACCGTTAAAGTTGCTGGGAGGAGGTACAGGTACCTGATGATTGAGGAATACTTAGGGCGGGGAAGAAGGAGGACACTAGTCGAGCTGTCTGTAGATGAGGCGGTAAGGAAGCTTCTGTGGTGCGGGGGGTGGGATTCGAACCCACGCAGGCCTACGCCAGCGGGTCTTAAGCCCGCCCCCTTTGACCGAGCTCGGGCACCCCCGCGCCAATTATATTGGTTGTTATGAGGATTAAATATTTTTGTGTGGGCCCGCGGGGATTTGAACCCCGGACCTCCCGGTTATCAGCCGGGCGCTCCACCATGCTGAGCTACGGGCCCCTATTGATGTCTTTACTTGTAGATTTAAAAGTTTTTGTTAGTGGTTGTCGACCTTTTTAAGTTTTGTGTTATTGGTTAGTGGTGGTGTGGCTTGAGTATTGAGGGGGTTTTGCTGGTTTTAGCAGGTGTTTTTATTGCTTTCTGGGGTCACTTCTTTATTAGGTTGGCCGTAGGTCTTGTTTCGGGTTTGTGGCTTGGCTGGCTCGCGTCTTCTATTGCTATGGATGTTTTCGGGGGGCACACACTCACTTCATTCTTTGCTGGTTTGGTAGTCTTCGCAGTCTTTTTCGTCTTGGGTCTCATTAAGTACAGGTTTATCGCGTCTTTCTTCTTAAGTGTCTTGATAGCGTATTACATACCACTAGAATTCATTTTTGAGTCTGCTTCAGGCTACTCACTTAGCCTTACGCAGTCAATTCTCTTGAGATTTTTAATATTTCTGGGGTTGTTAATCATAACTTACACGGCTTTCAAGCTCTTAATAGGGTTGATAGCGTCGTCGCTGGGCACGCTACTACTGTACGCTGGCTTAACAGAACTCAAAATGCCTGAAACCATAACACTACTACTAGTAGCACTACTTTTTCTGACCTCACTAATCCGGTACGTCGTAAAGAAGAAATAACGAGAGTCTAGATTTAGTCCTGGTTTAGTGAGTACTAGAAGTCTGGTAGCTCAACTAGGGTTTTCGCTCTCTCCACACTTTCTGCTAGTCTCTCTTGGTGTTTTTCAAGGAATTTCCTCAGCCTCTCAGCCGTCGCGAGCTTGCACTCACCACATAACATCGTGCCGGACCTACAGTCTTCGTAGATTTTCTTTAGTTTTTCGTCTTCCAACACTAAGTGTAGCTGGTTTAGCTCAAATACTGGACACTTGTCTGGCTCACCACCTAGCCTTCTCTGCTCTTCTGCTGTTGCTCTACCTCCCGTGAATGCCCTCATCAACTTACTTACTGACTCGCTGATCGGGTCTGTTAAAGCTATGAATGATTCAGGTCTTGAGGAACTCATCTTACCTCCCGTGAGTCCAGACACGAACTTGTGGTATGTTGAGGCAGGTCTCGTGAACCCCAGTTCCTCACTAAATCTATCAGCTATGTCTCTAGTTAGTCTTAAGTGCGGGTCTTGATCTAGCCCTACCGGAACTAAAACTGTCTTGAATCCGCCGAAGTGCGGCAGTTCCGGGTGCAGAATATCTGCTGCTTGAGTTAATACAGCCATTATCTTAGCTGGTTCTAGGTCCTCCCCATATATAGCTACTAACTCAGCCATAGTTACTTTCTTAGCAAATAACTGGATTAGCCTGTAGTATTCTTTCCTGTAGTTAGACTGGAAGTATATGTGAAGTCTCTTCGTGTCTAGCCCCAAAGCTAGGTAGTTAGCTACGTACTCGTTTAGAGCAAAGCTAATTACCTCCTCTCTACTGAGTCTCCTGACTCCGTAAGCTTCTACGTCAGCTATAGCTAAGAAGATCTCAGCACCTAAGCTCTGGTAGTAGATTACCTGGTCTATGAGCATCTTATGCCCTAAATGCATCTTCCCTGAAGGCATTAAGCCCGTGAGTAGTGCGAACCCAGAATTACTCTTAAGCGCATCTAGCACTTTCTCAAAGTCTCTATGACCTACTACAGCCCCCCTCCTAATAGGTAATGGTAACGGACCGAAAGACTCGAGCTTGTGAACAACCTCGCTGAAAGGCCTCACACCAAAATACGTGAACAACTTCTCGTAATCTCTCAACCCCTCTGAAGACCAGGGATCTATCCTGAACTCCACAATAGGCATCACCACACAAAAGTTAAGCATGAGAAGCCTTATATACTTTTACGACCGACTACCTCCTTAAAGTAATGACACGCGAAAAGAGCCTCTTCAAAACAATCCTACTCACAATAGTGACCTCATAACACTCAAGACTTTCTTTGGTGCCGCGGCCGGGATTTGAACCCGGGTCACGGGCTCGAAAGGCCCGCATACTTGACCGGGCTATACTACCGCGGCACCAAAACAAATAAAAAACAAGAGCTTATAAATCTCCT
>JAWBSH010000016.1 GCA_038843015.1 Zestosphaera sp.
GATTATTATGTGTGAGGCCACATACCTTTTTCTGCCTAGGGCGTAAGCAACTACTTCATTATCGCTTATCTTATGGTCTGCTTTACAGATTATGAGTGAGATGCTGTAGGGTAGGCGTGCGTAACTCGTGGAGATGTCTCCAAGATTTACTCCCTTCAGCTTACTCAGTAGTAGGTCTTGAGGTATCGAACTTACTATGTTCTCGTACTCTATAGTAGCGCCGCCCTCAAGCAACACAATTTTCTTGTTAGGGTCTATACGCTGAATATTCGCGTAGAGACGAGGGACCTTAACTCTATTCCTCAAGACCTTAATTATCTGACACCAGCTAAGTACTGGCTTGTAGATCTTGCTGTAAGTTTTAGGGAATAAGTCGTACCAAGTATGCTTAGGGTCTTCTTCACCCTTCAATGAGATTTTAGTCTTTAAAGATTCTTCCTCTCCAATCAATACGTATTCGTAGTCGAGCTCGTAAGTGTTAAATCCTAAACACTTTAAACACTCTGATTTCTCAAGGAATAAAGGTAGTCTATCAACACACGTGTTAGTGAAACTCCACCCGTCTAGAGAGCTTGAAGTTCCTGCCCATGATAATAGAATCGAATCACTCGAGTTTTGAGCTACGTAAATATTGCTACTAAATGAATCGCCAAGTATTAGCGTCTTAGTCTTCTTCCTCTTCTTCTCTAACACTTTCTTCTTCCTCTTCTTTCTTAACTACTATGCGTTTAATCCCGCCAGGCACTGTATGTGACCTCAAATGATTAATTAAGTCTATGATAGAAAAGAATAGAGGCTCGTTAACTACTTGCCTGAGAGAACTTCCTTCTTTAGGGCATACATCATCAATCTTGACGCAAACAGGACATAATAGTAGATTTGTTGAAGTGTCTAGGCAAGTCTCTATTGTTACCCCGTCAACATTGAGAGATATTCGACGCCACTTAGGCTCCCAAAAGAGAGACATCCCCCACCACCATGATTACTCTTACTATCAAAGAGTAAGAATAAAGTTGAGAAACTTAAAAGTCTTTTATTTCTGTTCCGAAAGGTGATGTTTTTACTTGTAGTTTGTATCCATGCTTGTTTAATTTCCACATTATAGCGTCGCGAACAAAATCGCTCCTGTTTCGATATGACTTCCCAGATATTATGTCGTCTATCAAGTCTACTACGTCGTTAGGTAGTTTCACCGATATTACTTTACCGCCCGACATACACATCCTTATTTATAAAATAATACCTTTAATTTAAATACGTTTTCTAATTATCGACTACAGAATAATTTAATCACCGCACGCGTGAGTCAAGTACTGCTAAAATCATTTAATTTGTTCGTCGTTATATTCATGGGTGAGTGTTTGGAAGACCCTGTAGTCGCTTTAGTCAAGTTCTTAGTAATTAAGAGACTAGCAGGGAATTCCTCTACTTTGATGGTCGTTAAAGAGTATTTTGTTGATGGAGTCTCACCTAGTTCTATAAGTTATAAGTATAAGGTCTCTAAGTTTAGGGTTAGAGGATATATACAGAGAGTCACTGAAAAAACTAGGAATCCTTATTTGGCATCACTAATCATAAAACAAGTTTTCCCCCTAATACTAGAGATCGAGCCAGTCGTAATCAAAGTTAACGAGAGATACGTATGTCTAATTTGTGATCAGTCTTTCGGTAGTGAGGTTACTGTAGAGAATCATCTTAGGAGAAAGCACGGAGAATACATAAACAAGATAGTTAGAGAAGTTCTAGAGAGTGTTAGGGAATTACCTACGAGCAGGTAATATAAAACAGAAATAACGTGAATTATGTGGTGCTAGAGACTATGTGGTTCGCGTTCGTCAACTCGCCGTTAGGCACTAACCTGAGGGTTCTTAAGAAATTCTTGATAGCCAATACTCACAGCGAGAGAGAGTTTGAGATCCTAAATAGTAAGGTGTCGGGGTTTCTAGGGATAAGAGTCGCTAGCGTAGAAAAGAGTAATGTAGACTCGGTCTACGAGGTAGTATCAGTAGATCCTGACACGGCTGACTTAATCAAGCTAGGATTAAATACTTTCTTAATAGCTGAGTTTAGCTGAGTTACACGTGGACGTATGGGTATCTGCTGATGAGAATAACTGAGGTTGGAGAAGAGTACGGCATCAAGGTTGAGCTTGTCAGCGAAGAGAATACATCCACTACTTGCCCACTATGTATAGTGAAGAACCAAGACCACAGGAGAGTATGCAGAGGACTACTGAAGTGCTACAAACACAGCAAAGTATTCAACACAGACCTAGTTGGAGCACACAACATACTACTCAAAACAAAAACCATACCCCCAAGCCCCGCACTATGCGGGGTAGGGGTAAAGCGCCTGAGACCGGGCGCGGAGCTAAACCCAGCACACGCTGGGAATGTAGCTCCAAACCCCCCAGAACCCCCGCACTTCAGGGCGGGGAGGAGGTCAGTCTAACTAGCTAACTACCCTGAAGGACAATACATTATCTCGTGATGAGAACGTAGATGACACGATTATACAAAGAATATAAGATTTAATAATACTATGTATAATGGTGAGGTGCTCGTGAGTTACAGGAAGAGGAGGAGGTCATTATTCGACATATTTGATGAGTGGATTAGAGAGATGGAGGAAGAAATGCGTGAGTTTATTGAAGAGAGTGAGAAGCTATTTAGGATGAGTCCTGAAGAGTTGGAAGAGTTGCGTAAGAAAGGTCTTGGACCTTACGTCTACGGATACAGAATATACATAGGTCCTGACGGTAAGGTAAAGATAGACGAGTTCGGTAATGTCAGGAGGGAAGGCGTGAAGCCTAAGATCACTGAGGAGGCAGAACCTTTAGCTGACGTCATAGACGAAGGAGATAAAGTTAGAATAATTGTTGAGATGCCCGGTGTTGAGAAAGACAAGATAAAACTTAAAGCGTCAGGTAAGGAACTAATAATACAAGCTAGTAACGGGAAGAAATACCTTAAGAAACTCACCCTACCTGACGAGGTAGACGTTAAGAGCGCTAAAGCAAGTTACAAGAACGGAATACTAGAAATAGAGTTCAAGAAAGTGAGGGGGGCTTCCGGAGAATACGAGATAAGAGTAGATTGATAGCCAATCTATTAGTTCTTAACAATTCATTCCTAATCAAGCACTTCTTAACTAGAGCACGTTTTTCTGAGCGGCTTTCTAGTTCCACCGATGCTATCCCTCAATATCTGCTTGAATTTAGGGTTCATTAACTCAAGACGCGGAGATTTCAGTTATTGTCTACCCTGAGTTGTTGTTAAGCGTTGATAGAATTTGAGGAAGCCAAGCACGTTAAAGTTCGTGGCTTCTATCTTGGTGTTATTATAGTATATTTCTATACCGCTGTAAATACCTCCTTTTCTCTTAATGACTACTCGTAGGTTATGATCCTTAAGTATTTCTACAACGTCTTCATGCTTGATTAGATCATAGAGTATCGCGTCGTTAAGTAGGGCTAGCGTCTCAGAATATAGTGATTCACATTTTCGTATATTGAGTACAGTATTTACGTAGTGCTTGAGTAGGGGGGGCCACATACCTAAGTAACCCTCACTCTTAAGCATTCGAAGCTCGTCACACTCAAGACTCCTAACTAACTCGATAAGTAGGTTCTCAGAAACTGAGTCTAGCGGAGAACTAATTAAGTTTCTTATAAGAGCTATTGGGGCGAAGCTCGGTTTAAAATAGTTTAGATACTTAATCCAGTTAGTACTGTAGCACTCAGTCTTGCAGACTTCCCTTAATATCCGTGCTAGTCTCTGATGCCCTGACACGTTATCTTCTAATATTAAGCTGACCACGAAGAAAAGCTTAGTTGTTTTTCCGGAATTACGTAACTCGTTAATTCCCTGCTTGATTAATTCTATGAGTTCTTTCTCGTCAAGTGTGTGAACATGGTTGAAAATCTTGGCTAGTGATATCTTTCTCTTGAAGAGCAGACTACCCACCTAAATTCTTCTACGAATCAATTCTTTAAAAACCTGAACGTTAAACTCATTAGGTGAAATCTCTGAAGAGTGTTAAGTGGTATGATAATGAGGCACTTCTGGAAGAGTCTACGATACCCCCAATACCTTCTAGACGCGTGCTAGTCAAGGTATTAAGCGCGTTAATTTATTCCCCGTATAAGAACAAGAACGTATTAAAGAACGTAAAATCAGGTAAGACTTTAGGGAGTTTCGGTTTAGTGAGAGTTATAGAGCCTGGTGTAGAGACTGAGGTAATGCCTGGTGAAGTTTATGGAGTGATGCCCTACACGAAGTACGGGGTCTTAGGTCTCGACATAGACGGTCTCGCATCTGAGTATGCTGTAGTACCTGAAGAAGCGTTAGTGAGTCTTAAAGGAATAGAACTCAAGAAAATTTCTCCACTACACGTAGAGTTTGGGTATATTCACGAACTCACTAAACTAGTAGAGAGTTCTGAGAAAGGACTTATAATAGGGTGTGGGTTCACCGCCTACGTGTTAGGTCTTGCGTTCAAGAACTACAGAAACTCAGAAATACTATGCTTAAATGCCGAGCACCTTAAGAGCCTGAGAGATTTAGGACTACCGTTGAAGAGGAGCTTAGAAGACTTAAAAGATGATGCAGATTTGCTAGTCATAACTGAGGATACTGAGATAGACCTGAGGAACTTATTAAGAGATGGCGCGTGGGTCTACATAACTCCAGGGACTTTCACACTAAGCCTACATTACCACGGGATCCCGTCAAAAGTCAGGTTAGCAAGACCTAAAACCTTCAAACCTAAGTATTCGGCAAGATACTTAAACGGAATAAGTCCGCACATAATAGAGTCTCAAGTCAAGACTGTAAATGAATTAAGTCAAGCAGTTGAAGCCTTAAGCTTGTTTGAGAGAGTCTTGGTGAACTTTAGATAAGAAACTACTTAAGAATCGTTCAAACTAGATCTAGAAAAACTTATTGTATATGCTATATAATGAGGAGGTCTCACATAGTGTAAAAACTTTCTGGCGTTATAGGCCCTACAGGCTCCTTAATTTTTTCTTTAGCTAGACTTCCTAAAATTCTAATTCCTTCAGCTATCTTATCTGGTGGTGGGAAGCTGAAGTTGAGTCTCATAGAGTTCCAGCCACCGCCGTTAGCGAAGAAAGAAGCTCCCGGCACGTAGGCCACGCCTTTTACTAGTGCTTCAGGAAGTAGCTTTCTAGTGTCTATCTCGAACGACGGGAGGAAAACCATTACGAAGAGTCCTCCGACAGGTCTAGGCCACCAGGTCTTCTCAGGCATGTGATCAGCTAGTGCGTCAAGCATTACGTCCCTCTTAATCCTGTAGATTTGCTTTGCTTTTTCTATAGTCTTGTCTATCAACCCACGTCTTATTGACTCAAGCGCTATGTATTGTGTTAGAGTGGGCGTGTGCAGGTCTGCTGTCTGCTTAGCTCTCTCAAGCACGTCGATTACGTAGTGATTGCCTAAAACCCACCCGATTCTAAGACCTGGCGAGAGTATCTTGCTTAAAGTACCTAAGTAAACTACCCTACCCTCATTATCTAAAGTCTTGAGAGACGTTACGTCTACCCCACTCTCATAGACAAAGTAAGAGTAGGGGTCATCCTCAATAATGACTATGTCATATTTCGAGGCAAGCTCTAAAAGATACTTCTTCCTCTCGATACTGAGCGTAACGCCGGCAGGGTTGTGAGCAACAGGTATCGTATAAATGAATTTCACGCTCTTCCCTTCACCATATACTCTCTTAAGTTCTCTTTCCAGAATATCTACTCTCATACCATTCTCGTCAACAGGTATCCCGACTATCTGCGGGTGTGAGAGCGTGAAAGCGTTAAGCGCGGCCAGGTACGTAGGCAACTCAACAATAACCACGTCTTCTCTTTCAATAAAGACTCTGCTTATCAGGTCTAGAGCCTGCTGAGAACCCGTAGTTATTATTATAGAATCATCATTCTCAACTCTGATGTCTTTCCTTTGAAGGAAACTCATCAACTCTTTTCGGAACTCAGTTACTCCAGCAGTAGGTGCGTACTGAAGTGATACGTCACCGCGCTCACTAATCACTTCTTGAGCTATCTCGGCTAACTCTTCCTTAGGGAAGGTCTGCGGGTCGGGCATTCCACCAGCCAAACTTATTACTTTCTTGCCCTCAGTTAACTTCAGTAACTCTCTGACGTCTGAAGCCTTGAATAACTCTGACCTTTTAGCAAGTAGCTTTAAGTAGTCAACCGTGTTAAATCCCTATAAAATATTTGACTGATGTTTTTAAGTTTTACTCTATATTTTTGTTCTTAAGTCACTTCTTTATTACAGGTATAAACTTCAGGCCATAATATATTAATCCGTTAGGATCTTCACTAGAGTATTTTCTTAAGACTGCCTCAACGCGCGCGCCGACAGAAAGCTCGTTAAGGTCTACGTCAGTTATCTCCCCGACTATTACAGGACCTTCATCAAGTCTTACAAGACCTACTACTCTAGGTAAGTATTGCTCACTGCCCTCAGTCCTGTAGTATGATATTGTGTAGTTGATTAACTCGCCAAACCCTCTAGATTCTAGGTACTCTATGTTTTGTGAGCCGCAGTAGGGGCACCTGAGACGCTTGAAAGACGAGGCCCTACCACAATTCCTGCATTTAGTAACGTATATCTTGTAGTGGTTGTCTTTTAAGCGCCAGAATATAGAGATAGAGTGCCTCATCTCAGACCCACCTCCTCAATAAAATTAGCCACGCGTTGTTATCAGGACCTGACATAGAGTGAGCTAGAGATATATCGCCATCATACCTCACCCAGCTAGCACCGCTCATCAACTCACGCAACTCGTGGATTTGGTAGATTGGGGTAGCTCCTACTGGATGACCTCTTGCTTTAAGCCCTCCCCCGACATTCAAGTAAGGCATCTCACTCAAGCACTTGAGAGCCTCACCCCTACCGCAAATCTCGAGAGCCTCAATAGTTAAGAGCCCGTAAATGTCGTACGTGTCATACACGTTTAACGCAGTAGTCTTACTCAACTTAATCTCGTTCTTGCTGGATAGCTTCTTGTAAGCAGAGGCTGTAGCGCTAAAGTAGGTTATGTCATCACGTAAGTAGATAGGCAGATTAACAGAAGACTCTACGTCAACTACTTCAACAGGCTCTCTATTCGTTTTCTTAGTAGCTGATTCATCAGCTACTAACAACGCGGCAGCACCATCACTCACTGGGTGGGAATCAAGCATGGTCACTGGTTCAGAGATTCTTAAAGCTCTGCCTAGAGAATCCACAGATATAGTGAACTGCAACTGCGCGTGAGGAGTTCTCACAGCGTTCTCGTGCATCTTGACAGACCACCTAACTATGTCTTCTCTTGAGACTCTATACTTCCTCATATACTCACTCATGATTAGTGCTGCGTAGTCAGGAGGCGTCACGTTCTTGATGCCTTCGACCTCGTACTCAAGTATCTTCGCATAGACTTTGTTGATGACCCACGAAGGATACTCACTCATCTTCTCGAAACCTACTACAAGTATCCTGCGTGCTCTCCCAGCCTTAACTAGAGAGTATGCGTAATCTAAGGCGACCGCGCCAGAAACCTCACCACTACTTATCGTTAGTGTTTTAACGTTCTTGAGTCCTAGATTCTGAGCGATGTATGTTGACGGGTCGACTTGATCAAGTATGGTTTCAGAGAATGCTGTAGAGACTACGAGATACTCTACGTCAGAGGCGTCAAGCCCTGAATCTGCGAGAGCCTTACTCACAGCCTCATCAATTAGGGTTAAGTAATTCTTGTCGTAGTGTCTGTCTACCTTAGTAACACCACTACCTACCACGTAGGCCTTCAACTACATCACCCTAAATTCCTGTGTATGAGACTCCTGAACTTAGCGTATTCAGCGTAAGATATGTATTTCTTACGCGATAATAACTCCTCAACCGTGGGCGCTCTACCCACTCTATCCAAGACTTTATCAGTAACTAAGACGCTGACAGCGTCGGCTCCAGCACCCGAACCAAACGGAGCGACTAAGATTCTCTGACCAGGCTTAGAATTTTCGAGGATCTTAGCTAAGCCTAAGAGGGCTGACGCGTTGTAGGTGTTGCCAATCCACGGAGTCACTATCCCCGGCAACACCTTCTCTTTCGGGAATCCAAGCATCCTCCCTACTTGGAGGGGGAACTTACCGTTAGGTTGGTGAAATACCGCGTAGTCGAAGTCGCTTGGCTTAAGTCCTGACTCACTCATTAACATAGTTACTGCAGTCACGATGTGGTGGAAGTACGCAGGCTCTCCGGTGAAGCCTTCGCCGTGAGCAGGATACCTAGAGCCCTCTCTCCTCCAAAAATCTGGTGTGTCGGTAACGTAAGTGACTAGAGCCTCGAAGACAGCGACTGACTCGTCTGCCGGTCCTACTAAGTAGGCTGCTGCGCCTGACGACGCAGTCAATTCCAGCACATCCCCAGGATTGGCTTGAGCAGTGTCTGAGCCTATGGCTAGGCCGTACCTCACAGTACCGCTCTCAACTAGTGATACGGCGATCCTGACACCCTCGCTCCCCGCTCTACAAGCGAATTCTAGGTCTGTCGATAGTTTTCTTGTGGAGATCCCTAGAGCGTCAGCTATTATTGTTGATGAAGGCTTAACAGCATATGGTTTTGATTCCGTGCCAACAAACACAGCCCCGACATCACGCGGATCTACACCAGCTCTCACTAGTGCTGACCTAGCCGCATACCAGCCCATAGTTACTGTGTCTTCGTCTACTCCAGCAACAGCTTTCTCTTCAATCCATAAAGAGTCTGTGATTCTTTCGTCAAACCCCCAAAGTCTTGCTATGTCTTTAGCTTTGATCCTGTAAACAGGTATGTACGCGCCCCAACCAATAATACCACTCTTAAATCCCGAATACTTCAAGGGATGAACCCTTAAATGAAGAGAAAAAAAGCTTTTATTGTTGAGTATATTTCAAGATGAAGATGCTTCCTTGCTATAGAGCCAGCAAGCGACTTGATGTCCTGGCTCAATTTCTATCATAGGTGGTTCTTTACTCTTACAGACGTCCATGGCGTAAGGACAACGTGGATGTAGTCTGCACCCACTAGGTACTGCTGCAGCACTAGGTACCTCACCCTTTATCGGGACTTCCCTGATCTTTAAGCGATTAGAGGGGTCTGGTTCGGGAACCGCTGATATGAGAGCGATAGTGTAGGGATGCTTAGGATTATTAATTACCTTTTCTGTAGGTCCTACTTCAACTATCTTACCTAAGTACATCACCGCTATCCTGCCGCATATGTAGTTAGCTACTGCTAGGTCGTGTGTTATGAATATGTATGAGAGATTCCTTATTTTTTTCAAATCAAGCATTAACTGGAGTATCTCAGCTCTTATAGATACGTCAAGCATGCTTACAGGCTCGTCAGCCACAACTAACGAGGGATTAAGTATCATGGCTCTCGCGATAGCTATTCTCTGTCTCTGACCACCAGATATCATGTGTGGATACCTATCCACGAATTCTTCAGGTGGGTTGAGCTTGACCTCGCTTAAAGCCCTGTATATTATCTCCTGCCTTTCCTCCTTAGTACTCCCTATTGAGTGTATGATGAGAGGCTCCTCTAATATACTCCCTAGAGTCATCCTAGGATTTAAGGAGCCGTATGGGTCTTGAAATATTATTTGTATGTCAAGCCTTAGTAGCTTATCTACCTCGCTAGGTAGCTTACGGAAGAGATTTATATAGTCTCCATTAACGAGTAATCTCTCAGGTATTAAATCTCTAATATTCTTTGAAACCTTATATAGGGCGTCACCGCCAGTCGCTTCTATAAGTCTAGCTATTAACCTACCAGCTGTTGTTTTGCCGCACCCAGACTCACCAACTAAGCAGAATATCTCTCCCTCGATAACTTCGAAGCTTATCCCGTCAACTGCTTTAACGTGTCTGGGCGGCTTACCACTCAATACTTCAAGTATGCTTCTCCTGATAGGGAAATACTTCTTGAGATTATCTACTTTAAGCTTAACCTCACTCAACACACTCACCTCCTCAATTTAGGCTCAACAACTCTCTCTAGAGCAAGACCTAACAGCACGAACGTTAATGAAACTATAGCTATTAAGAAACCTGGCGGTAATATCCACCACCACTGAGATATGGTTCCGTTCTGCCTAGCTTCAGCTAATATATTACCCCATGTCGGGAAGCCGTGTCTTATCCCCAGCACTGAAAGCCCTGCTTCAGTAAGTATCGCGCTGGGAGTAGAGTAAACCAGGGACGCAGCTATGTAGGGGACTATCTGCGGCAGTATGTGCTTAGTTATTATCCTTAAGTTACTAGCGCCGGCAGCTTTAGCGGCTTCCACGTAGAGCTCGCTCTTAATACTTAAAGTCATTGATCTTATTATTATGGTGAGACCTCCCCAACTAAAGACTATTAACACAGCAAATATGGCAGTCAGCATTATTATGGGTTTATCCTCTCCCGTATATGTCTTAGCTATTGACTGAGCTACGAGTATCAATATGGGTAGTAATGGTATCGAACCCATCACGTCAACAGTTCTCTGTATAAACTCGTCTATGAAGCCTCCATAATACCCGCTGATGAGCCCAGCAATAACTCCTATCGCGGTAGAAGCTAGAGCTACTAAAAGCCCTATTGCGAGAGCTATTGGAAATCCGAAGAAGAGACCCTCTGCTAAATCTCTACCTTTATAGTCAGTACCCATTAACCCATAGCAAGTTCCTATAACTAGTAACGAAAATTCTCTTGATCTCTGTATAGACCTTAGGATAGTTTCTGCTTGCACGTTAAAGGCTCTGAAGTCGACAGTAATTATGAAGACGTATTTTCCGAGTAACGGGGTAGTCACCACGCTTTCAGCGTCTTCCGAATAGCTTAGATTCCCGAAAATATACTTCATGGGGTTGACATATATTTCTTCTACTTTCAGTTTTTCTATTAATTCCCTATAAGCACTCATGATAGCAGTTACTATGCCTTCTGGTTTATCCAGGTTTAACTCTATGACGGAAGTATTAGTTAAGTCAACGTACCTATCGTAGATAGCTGGAAGCCTAGCCCTGTCAGGCTTAATAACGTCTACACGTATCCTAGCGTTCATCACTCCCTGAGGTACTACTATATTAGCTTTAATCCTCATGTTCTGAGGGTACTCTCTAACTTCTAAATTGTAGGTGATGTTGTAAGTGAATGTTAACCTACCCGACACCTCACTTACAGCAGGGCTGAGACTTCTCAAATCGTAGTATGTCTGAGGTACGCAGGTGTAGCCTAGGTAGGAAGCCCATGCTGGCGGAGCGTTTAGGGGGTTATCTACCCATTTTGACCCCACATCCCAGTACTTAGTGTAGTCAGGCGGCATAACTAACGCCGCGTAAATAGAGGTCACGATTAGAGCTATTAAGAGTGCTAGAGCTAACTTACCGCTTAACTGAGAAAGGATTTCTTTTCTAATCCAAGACCAAGACTCAAATATCTTGCTTAACACGCTCATAGTCTCACCCTAGGATCTAAGATGACATAGAGCATCTCTAGAATGAAACGAGCTATCACGTAAACCAACGTGAAAATATACGTGAGCGCTAGTATCGTCGGGGCGTCACCGCCGGTTACAGCTGCGTAGTATAGGGTCCCCATACCTGGCCAGTCAAACACAGACTCAGTTATTATGTACCCGCCTAAAGTACCCGCTAAACCTAAGAGGACGCTGGTTACTATAGGAGATGCTGCCGGCCTTATAATGTATCTCCTCAGTATTTGCTTCTCAGGAAGCCCTCTAGCTACTGCTGCTGTAACAAAGTCTTCTTTAACTATCTTTATCAACATTGCTCTAATGCTGTAGATCCAGGGACCAGTGAGGACTATTACTATAGTCAACATCGGTAGCCAAACGTAACTCAGCACATTAACTAGTTCATCACGAAACTTCAGGATGTCAAACCGCGTAATATCACTCATACTCGATAACAGAGCGTCAATATGACCTACGACAGGTCTAAACTGCGTGGGGGCGATCCTAAGATCATAACTAAACACAAGCAACATCACTAGAGCGACCCACCAGATAGGGAATGCATTCATTAGAGCCGCGTAGGCTACTACTAACCTATCAGTGAGAGAGCCAATCCTGTAAACTACGAAAGGACCTACAGCTAAAGCTATTAATATCACTATAGCCTCGGCAAAAGTTATCATGAATATGGTTCTAGGAAGGCATGATAGTATCACACTATTAACTGGCGAGTTAGGCGCTAATCCAGCAACGTTCGCTACTTCAGGACTTTGAGTCTTCCCTAAGTTAAGGGTTA
>JAWBSH010000017.1 GCA_038843015.1 Zestosphaera sp.
GCTGTCCACTCTTGTGGATAGCGAGCGCGATGTGTTTGTTGATATAAACAAGGTGAGAGACTCGGTGGATGAGTACATTGACTGGCTCCTAGAGGAGATACATCGGCTTAGGGAACAACTCGGCTACGAAGACGACGACCCGTAAGCCTCCCCGTTTTCCCTCCCCTTCTTTCTTCTTTTTCCTCGCTTGAGGCCTACGCGTTTTAAGCTCTCCTTTTTTCTGTACGCGTGGTTTTTCGAGGCCGGAATGGTTCGAGGCTTAGGGTGGTATACGGGGCTGTTACGAGGCTTGTTTACGGTTGCTTTAGGCTTGTTGCCGTCGCGTTTTAAGCGGACTGCTTCACGAGGCATGGTGATTATCGGTGGGTTTATATACTAGCTTGTTAGTGTTAGTAGTGGAGGTGGAAAAGAGTGAAGAAAAAGGCTGTTACGAGATTTGTAATAGTCGCCTACACCCCGGAGGGGAGGGAGGTAGTCGGGGAGTACCCCCCCTCTGGGAGGGATGCTCCCGGCGCTCCGCGCTACGAAGGCGGAGGGGAGAGATGGTCGAAGTATCAAGAGTTGCTCCAGGACTGGCTCCTGGAGCACAAGGCCGTATCATACGGAGAGGTTTACGCTGATGAAAGGGGAGAACTGGTTTTCGTCGTGTACAGGGTTAAGTGAAGTTAACGCCGTTTACGTCTAAACCTTCCCATTCTTTTTTCTTTTTACCTGTTTTCCTCTTACTTCTTTCTTTTTTCTTCTCCTCGGTTTCACGGTTTAAACGTATACGTACACGTGTAGCCGTCAAACGTAGACGAGGACAAAACAAAGACAGATACGAGGGGTGGGGGAACTTGAAAAGTTCAAGTAACGTTCTGAAGGCTTAAGTGTTGGTGTTTAAATGGTGATGGTGTGAGGGCCGCATGGTATGGCGGGGTCTGGGGGGGTGGAGTAGCGTTTTGGGTGTTTAAGTGTCGTTGTTTAAGCGGTGAGGGTGTGAGGTATGGGTGGGGTGGGGGAACTTGAAAAGTTCAAGTAACGTTCTGAAGGCTTAAGTGTTGCTGGGGGGTTTTAACCGGTTTTACTTTTTCTGTTTAAGGATTTATGGTGTGTTTTCTCTGTTGATGCAAGTTCTTTACGAGGCTGGTTGAGGCCTTACGTCTAAGAAAGCGTTAAACGCGGTGAAAAACGGTTCATGGTGACGAGCTAAAACAGTATGTATGGGATACGTGGACTACTTTGTATTGGAGGTGGAAAAGCTCAGCCAATGATTACCTTAACTATTTTGCCCGGTTCCGTAACTAGTCCTGCGTATAGGTAGGTGTCGGATACGGCTAAGGCGCGAACGTAGTCTTCTCCTGCGTCTAAGGTTAGCGTCGCTACTTTTGTGAATGTTGGTAGGTCTATTTTAACTATTTTGCCCGGAGACGTATTTAGTCCTACGTATAGGTAGTTGCCGGATACGGCTAAGGCGTAAACGTAGCCTTCTCCTGCGTCTAAGGTTAATGTCGCTACTTTTGTGAAGGTGGATAAGTCCACCTTAACTATTTTGCCCGGAGACGTGTACAGGCCAGCGTATAGGTAGTTATTAGATACGGCTAAGGTGCGAACGTAGTTTTCTCCAGTATCTAAGGTTAGCGTCGCTACTTTTGTGAAGGTTGATAGGTCTATTTTAACTATTTTGCCCGGTTCCGTATCTAGGCCAGCGTAGAGGTAGTTGCCGGATACGGCTAAGGCCCAAACGTAGCCTTCTCCAGCAGCTAAGGTTAGCGTCGCTACTTTTGTAAACGTCGTTAAGTCTACTTTAACTATTTTACCCGGAGACATATTTAGTCCTGCGTATAGGTAGTTATCGGAGACGGCAAAACAGTTAACGACGTCTTCTCCAGCAGCTAAGGTTAGCGTCGCTACTTTTGTAAACGTTGTTAAGTCTATTTTAGCTATTTTGCCCGGAGACGTATTTAGTCCTGCGTATAGGTAGTTGCCGGATACGGCTAAGGCTTGAGCTTGGATTTCATCGGTGTCTAAGGTTAGCGTTGCTACCTTGGTGAATGTTGGTAGGTCTATTTTAGCTATTTTGCCCGGAATCGTACGTAGGGCAGCGTAGAGGTAGTTATCGGAGACGGCTAAGGCGTAAACGTAGTTTTCACCGGCGGCTAGCGTTAGTGTTGCTATTTTTATTAGAGGGGGTACGAACTTGCTTCTAAGTTCTGTGGCTCTCCTGAATTTTATTAGGATTTCTGGGCAGTCTTTGGCTATGTGTATGATTAGCACATTGGAGACTTTTGACCTTAACTCTTTGGCTTTGACCGGTTCAGCTAGGTACGTCATGGGGAATTCTTTGGCGATTATGGTTTCAGGAAGAGGGGGAGGGGGTGGAGGAGGAGGTGGAGGAGGAGGTGCGAATGGGGGTGTCTCTATGGATTCGTCGGCTACGGCTGGGTCTTCGTCGCAGGCGAAGGAGCATTGACACGTAGTACTGGTTCCGGCGACCACTATGTGTATTCTGTACTCTGCGAAGAGGTACTCGTTATCAAATGTTATGTCTGGGGCGTCCCATGTCCAAGTGTCTGATACTGAGCCTCCGGCTGAGGCCGGTAGGTTTAGGACGTTGGGGCTTTCGGAGACGGTTATTAGGGTGGCGTTGGAGCCGTCCGGGTTTACGGATTTTGAGAGCCTAACGGCTACCCTGACTGAGAAGGCGTATTTCGTGTCGTTTTCAAGCCTCACCCTGAAAGTCCATGTTCCAGCCTGAAGGGTTCCACTTAGGGTGGTGTCGGTTCTCCATCCGCTTTTGGCTAAGGATATGTCTGGGAAGTCGCCAGCCGTGCTTACTAGGACGCCCGGCCTGAACTTGAAGTAGGTGCATGCGGCTGATTTGCCTACTTTGGCTTTCGTGGTTAGGTCTTCGGAGTACGCTGGGTTGGTTTCGAGCATTTTCCATAGTTCTGTTGCGATGACCTCGTTGGTTAGGAGGTATTTGGGCATTTTTACATGGCCTTAACCCATTTGAAGCCGCACTTCGGCGGCGTCTGGTGTGGGTTGAAGGGGAAGTTCTTGCGCTGTTCAGGTGTGCACCCGTTCGAGGTTATCGGCTGGTCATAGATGTCGCAGTACGCGGCGATGTAGCCTGCGTCCTTACCGCTTTCGAATGTTTCGCCCGCCTTTATGTTTCTTAGGGCGACCCACTTGAAGTGGGGGCAATGTAGGTCGCAGCACCGCCCGCACCTTCGGCATTCGCCTACCTTGACGTACTTCTCGTGGGGGTTGTACGTCAAGGCTGTGTCTACACCTGTTTTTACGCTACCTTTTACGCTACTCTTCTCCTGAAGAACTGGTAGTCGAATGAGCGGTATGTTCCAGCGGTTTGCTGGAGGGTTACCTTTATTCCGTACCTGCCGACGTTTGAGATTACGTGTAGTAACGGTATTGGCTGGGCGTTGCTGAACGTTTCCTCAGCGTACTTCTTGTAGGTTCCGGTTGGTGATATCTTGAAGTACTGCCTTATGACTACGGTGTCTCCGTCCGCCATGTTGGATAGGTCTATGTGGCCTTCTAGGAATCTGGGCGGGTTGCCTTCAACCTCGTCTAGGACGACGTTCTGTTCGCTTCCGTCGGCTGTGAGGGTTCCTTCTATGGGTGTATCGAAGGCCTCTATGTTTGCGAGCCTATCTATCCTTGTCTTTCTGGTTCCTGTTCCAGCCTCGAAGCTTGCGTCCTCACCCATTAAGTCCGTTCTGGGCTGGCCGGTGAAGGCGGTTAGCGTTCGGGTGCTGTATGTCCATATTGGTGCCGGGTCAACTGTGACTACCGGCTTGGGGAAGTCCGGACACATGGTTTATACCTAGGTATAGTGGGGTTTTAGGTCTTTTAAAAGGTTTTCTACGTGTTTGCGTGTTTTAAAGCTATACTCCCTTTGTGAAGAGGTAGTCGAAGGTTTTGAAGGTTCCCGCTGTTTGCTGTATTGTTACCTTGTAGGCGTACGCTGTTAGTCTTGGTGGGAAGTATAGGGCTGGTGCTTCCTGTTTGCCTGTGAAGGTGTCAGACCCGTACCTTTTGTATTCTCCGTCCTCCTTTATTTTGGCGTAGGTGTTTATGGTTATGGTGTCTCCGTCCGCCATGTTGGATAGGTCTATGTAGCCGCTGAGCATGGCTAGTCCTGTGTACTCGAATATGGTTTGTTCGGTTCCGTCGGTTGTTATTGAGCCTTTGCTCACTATTTTGAGTAGCATGGGCGCCAGAACCCTGTCAACTATTTCCTCTACTGGGCTTATTTTTACGCCTAACGCTTGGGCTACGGCTCTGAGCGCTGCGTCGTTTAAGCCTCTGGCTAGATACCAGAGGTAGAGGGCGTCTGCCTGTAGCTGTAGGGCTTTTGAGGTGTAGTTTTTAACTATTTTCCACATTTTTTCGGCGTACCACATGTACTCCTGCATGATTGAGTACTCCGAGGAGAACCTGCTGAGTATTTCCTTGAGGGTGGCTATGAGGTGTTCATGTATTGCTTGGTATTCGGCTACCTTTGGTAGCGCTAGGGGCCTGGTGGCCTTTAGGTACTCCGCGTAGACTTCGGACTTCATCTTTGCGTTCCACATCATGGTTCGCTGTACGGATGACCTTGAAAGCGTCCTTCTCCTTCTGGCTGGCATCGGTGTAAAGCTTGACGCCTACGCTATTAACCTTTGCTGTTTTCCGGTTTAAGGGCGGTAAACGTTAAAAGCGTGGCGATATGTATGGTTGGGTGTGGGTGTTTATGTGTGGAGTACGATGTTGTTGAGAGTTGGGATGGGTTTAAGTGGGCTGTTGGTAGGGGTAGGGGGCATGAGCATGACGTTGAGGTTTTAAGTAAGGGTGAGCTTAGCGTTTTGAGGGCGTTGGGGAGCGTTGCCTCTAAGGATGTGGTTTTCTGTGATGTTGGTGCGTTTGTCGGCTACTATACGGTTAGGCTGGCTGCACGTGTAAGGGAGGTTCATAGTTTTGAGCCTAACCCGGTTTCGAGGGCTACGCTTCTTAGGAACGTTGAGCTTAACCGTTTATCCAATGTTAAGGTGTACCCGTACGCTTTGGGTGATAGGAGTGAGGTTAGAAGGCTGTATTTGATGGCTCCGGGTTCGACGCTGCTTGAGGGTTATGGGGGTTGGGGGTGTGTTGACGTTGAGGTTAAGACGTTGGATGAGGTGTTGGATTGGGTTGACGTTGTGAAGGTGGACGTTGAGGGGTACGAGTGGAACGTGGTTCAGGGTATGATGGGGCTTATACGTAGGTGTAGGCCGTTTATTGTGGTTGAGCACCACGATTTTAGGCATTATAAGATTAATACTTACGGTTTGATTAAGGACTTGTTGAAGCGTGAGGGGTATAGGGTGGTTTACTTGACTGAGCCTCATAGGTTTTACTGGCATGGTTCTAGGCCTGTTGGTGTGGTTAAGCCTTTACTGGTGAACCATTGGGTTAACCATTGTTTGAGAAACGTTATGGAGGGTAGGGATTGGTATTATGGTTTGCCGTATGATTGGTGGTGGGGTATGAGCCTTGTGGACTTCATATATGAGTTGCCGGAGCACGTTGAGAAGGAGGAACTATGGGTTAAACTGCTTGAGTAGCGCTTTTACATGCTTGTTTAGGATTAGCTTAACTATCGAGAACCTTAACTATTTTACCCGGTTTCGTATATAGGCCTGTGTATAGGTAGTTGCCGGAGACGGCTAAGGCCCAAACGTAGTCTTCACCTGCGCAGAAGATTAGTGTTGCCACCTTGGTGAAGGTGGATAAGTCCACTACAACTATTTTACCCGGTTCCGTATCTAGGCCAGCGTGGAGGTAGCCTTCGAGTACGGCTAAGGCCCAAACGTAGTCTTCTCCTGTGTCTAAGGTTAGCGTCGCTACTTTTGTGAATGTTGTTAGGTCTATTTTAACTATTTTGCCCGGAGACGTATCTAGGCCAGCGTATAGGTAGTTGCCGGAGACGGCTAAGGCGTAAACGTCGTCTTCTCCTGCGTCTAAGGTTAGCGTCGCTACTTTTGTAAACGTCGTTAAGTCTACTTTAACTATTTTACCCGGTTCCGTATATAGGCCTACGTAGAGGTAGGTGTCGGATACAGCTAAAGAGTTAACGTAGTCTTCTCCTTCGTCTAAGGTTAGCGTCGCTACTTTTGTGAAGGTTGATAGGTCTACCTTAACTATTTTGCCCGGAGACGTAAGTAGTCCTGCGTAGAGGTAGCCTCCGGAGACGGCTAAGGCGTAAACGAAGTCTTCTCCTGCGTCTAAGGTTAGCGTCGCTACTTTTGTAAACGTCGTTAAGTCTACTTTAACTATTTTACCCGGAATCGTATATAGGCCTACGTAGAGGTAGTTGCCGGATACGGCTAAAGAGGTAACAAAGTCTTCATCGGTGTCTAAGGTTAGGATTGATACCTCTATGAACCTCGTTAAGTCTATTTTAACTATTTTACCCGGAGACGTATCTAGGCCAGCGTATAGGTAGTTGCCGGATACGGCTAAAGAGGTAACGTAGTCTCTTTCGGCACCTAGTGTTAGTGTTGTTACTTCGGTGAAGGCTGTTAAGTTTACTTTAACTATTTTACCCGGTTCCGTAACTAGTCCTGCGTATAGGTAGGTGTCGGATACGGCTAAGGCGCGAACGTAGTCTTCTCCTGCGTCTAAGGTTAATGTCGCTACTTTTGTGAATGTGGATAGGTCTACCTTAACTATTTTGCCCGGAGACTTATTTAGTCCTACGTATAGGTAGTTGCCGGATACGGCTAAGGCGTAAACGTAGCCTTCATCTGCGTCTAAGGTTAATGTCGCTACTTTTGTGAATGTTGTTAAGTCTACCTTAACTATTTTGCCCGGAGACGTGTACAGGCCAGCGTATAGGTAGCCTCCGGATACGGCTAAGGTGCGAACGTAGTTTTCTCCAGTATCTAAGGTTAGTGTCGCTACTTTTGTGAATGTTGTTAAGTCTATCTTAACTATTTTGCCCGGAGACGTATCTAGGCCTACGTATAGGTAGTTGCCGGATACGGCTAAGGCCCAAACGTAGCCTTCTCCAGCAGCTAAGGTTAGCGTCGCTACTTTTGTAAACGTCGTTAAGTCTACTTTAACTATTTTACCCGGAGACATATTTAGTCCTGCGTATAGGTAGTTGCCGGATACAGCTAAACAGTTAACGACGTCTTCTCCAGCAGCTAAGGTTAGCGTCGCTACTTTTGTAAACGTCGTTAAGTCTATTTTAGCTATTTTGCCCGGAGACGTATTTAGTCCTACGTATAGGTAGTTGCCGGATACGGCTAAGGCTTGAGCTTGGATTTCATCGGTGTCTAAGGTTAGTGTTGTTACCTTGGTGAATGTTGGTAGGTCTATTTTAGCTATTTTGCCCGGAATCGTACGTAGGGCAGCGTAGAGGTAGTTATCGGATACGGCTAAGGCGTAAACGTAGTTTTCACCGGCGGCTAGCGTTAGCGTTGCTACTTTGGTGAATGTTGTTAAGTCCATTTTAACTATTTTGCCCGGAGTCGTAGCTAGTCCCGCGTAGAGGTAGTTATCGGATACGGCTAAGGCGTAAACGTAGTCTTCTCCTTCGTATAAGGTTAGCGTCGCTACTTTTGTGAAGGTTGATAGGTCTACCTTAACTATTTTGCCCGGAGACGTATCTAGGCCAGCGTATAGGTAGGTGTCGGATACGGCTAAGGCTCGAACCTTGTCTTCACCACTAGCTAGTGTTAGTGTCGCTACTTTTGTGAAGGTTGATAGGTCTACCTTGACTACTTTTCCCGGCCACGTTTCTAGACCCGCGTACAAGTAGTTATTGGATATGGCTAAAGAGAGAACACCGTTTTCATCTGTGCCGAAGGTTAAGGTTGATACTTTTGTGAAGGTGGATAAGTCCACCTTAACTATTTTGCCCGGAGACGTGTACAGGCCAGCGTATAGGTAGTTGCCGGAGACGGCTAAGGCGCGAACGTAGTTTTCTCCAGTATCTAAGGTTAGCGTCGCTACTTTTGTGAATGTTGTTAGGTCTATTTTAACTATTTTACCCGGAGACGTATCTAGGCCAGCGTATAGGTAGTTGCCGGATACAGCTAAAGAGTTAACGAAGTCTTCTCCTTCGTATAAGGTTAGCGTCGCTACTTTTGTAAACGTCGTTAAGTCTATTTTAACTATTTTACCCGGAGTCGTCCATAGGCCTACGTATAGGTAATTACCGAAGACGGCTAAGGCGCGAACGTAGTCTTCTCCAGTATCTAAGGTTAGGATTGATACCTCTATGAACCTCGTTAAGTCTATTTTAACTATTTTACCCGGAATCGTAAGTAGTCCTACGTATAGGTAGTTGCCGGATACGGCTAAAGAGGTAACTAAGTCTTCACCGAGGCCAAGGGTTAGGGCTACTACTTTAGTTATTACTTTAGTTATTACTTTGATTATTTCCTTGGTTAAGGGTAGTTTTGAGAGTATGTCTGCGGCTTCGGCTAGGCATGAGGCTACCTCGTTGTAGTCGCTTGAAAGTACGTAGTCTCCGTATTTAACGGTGCGTATTCTGCTGACCCTTTCTTTTAATGCGGCTATTCTGGCCTGCACCTCCTCCTTGGTTGCCACGTGTTTTCACCATGTGGCTTCGCTGCATACCCTTGACAGTTCGTCGCATATTTTCAGTAGTACGAGTACTCTGTTGTTGTGGTCTTCGGGCATTATGGTGTCTCCGTAGCTGACGTAGCGTACTTCGTAGCCGTATATGACGGGCATATGCGGGTTGTTTAGGCTGTTCTTGGGGGTGCTGTGAAGAATTCTTCCCATTCCTTCGGGGTTTTAAGCTGGCTTGAAGCCGTCTTGTACGCGTTGCACTTCTTGTATGCGTCCTCTATTAGGTTTGCGCATACGTTGTTGTATTTTTCCATGTCTACTTTCTCGTTGCATCTGCCTATTAGGGGGCATCTGGCCATGTGGCTTCACCTTACTGTTTTTGGGTTTGGAGGTGTATTAAACCTTTAGGTTTTCATGTATTCTTTTATGTCGAAGCCTAGCTCCATCGCTAGCTGGCTTAGGGTGAATATTATTACTCCCATTACTGTCCATTGGACTCCGCTTAGGGCTATTAGGTTTACGGCTGCTAGGTTGAAGACTGCGTATCTAACCACGGTTTTAAAATGTTTTCTAGCTGAGAACGGCTCGTTTTCCTCGGCTACCAGCAGGAAGCCTATGGCTCCACGTATCGCTCCTATTACGAGTGCGGTTATGACTATTATTGGTTGTAGCTCGGCTACTAATACGGGCGTTTATCTTCACCTCCTACATTAATAGTTTGAGCACGTATATTAATATTGATAGGGTTACCGTTTCAAGCGTTATGAGGATTTTGAGGGCCATATCGTGCTGTCCAAGCTTGAAGAGTACGAACTCGCGGAACTCCAGTTCGCTGTTTATGTTTATGTTTATTTTGCGTTTACTCATGTAGGTATCCTCCGAGCCTTCTTCGGACGCGTAGCTTGGCTATAAGGTTTAATGGTGTTGGGAGGGGTTTAGGCGTTATGTATTTGACGCTGCGCATCATAACCTTTCTCCCCTCGGTTTTATGCCTCCAGCTTTGCTTTAACGGTTTACCGGTGTACACGTAGTCTATCATGGCTTTTACGGCCTCCTCGTGCTGCTTTACGTACTTCTCGTCTACGCATAGGTCTTTCTGCACCTCCGTGTTTAGGAGGGTTCCGTAGTAGTTCCTGTTGAAGACTATGGCCGGTATGTAGTGTTCCTTGCTCCAAGGATACCATACCCATGGCGGTACTTCTCTATCCATGGTTGTCTCGAAGACGTATAGGCCTTTAAGGTAGGTGTTGCGCCACAGTATGAAGGCGTGGCCCCAGTAGGTTCCGTCGTAGTAGTATCCTATACACGTGTAGTACCTTTTTGGGTCTGGTTTTTCCATGTTTACAACGTTTTCCAAGGCTGAGGCCAAAATGAACGATGTATCTTCACAGTCTCCTGCTTTGAATGTTGATATGGTTTCGCTTGGTGTTAGCCAGAAGTCTATCCTTTTGAATACTTCTGTGTCGTAGCGGTATGGTATGTTTACGTTTACGTAGCTCCAGCAGAAAACCGCGAGTATGTTTGCTAGTCCGTAGCGGTTTACGTAGCTGTACCATTTTTCGTCTTCTCTTAGTAGTTTTGCCAGCTTTGAGACTGCGTTTGTGAAGACTACTTGTGCCCCGTAGGATGATGGGTCTATGAACTCTGTTAGGTACATGTCTCCTACGTTGACGGGGTTACCGGCTACGTATAGTACGCGTTTATTTTTTGTGAGCACGTGTCTATCTATGTTTAGAGGTATTTGAGTGTTATGTCTCTTAGGGTTTCGCCTATCCTGTTCCATGTATACTTGTTTCTTATGTGGGTGTTTGCGTATTCTTTTGTTTTGGCCTTGTATTCTTCTAGGTTATCAATTATTGTTAGGGCTTTGTCTACGGCTTTGTCTATGAGCATTTCGACGCCGTGGCCGTCGTGTATGGGGTTTCCCTCTAGGACTGGGGGGCTTCGTTTTGATGGGACTAGGCCCCATGATGGTACGTAGTCCTCCCATGAGCCTCCCCTTGCGGCTATGACCGGTATGCCTCTGGCTAGTGCTTCTAGCCCTGAGTGCTCGAAGCCTCCTCCCCTGCTTGTTAGTAGGAAGAGGTCTGCCGCGTCGTATATGCTTATTTTTTCACGTTCTGTGAACCATTTTTCCACTATGGGGGGCTGCATGGATTCTTCGAGTACTCCTCCTGCTTTTTGTACCGTCGGCGGTATGATGCCTAGTCCCTTCATGGTTTTAACCATGAGTATTGTGTTTCTATGTTCCCTCACTATTCCCTTGTATACTTCTATTAGTATGTCTAGGCCTTTTCTGAAGGGGCTATGTATTATGAAGGCTAGTAGCACTTTCGCTCCGGTCTCCCCCTTTTTTGTTTTCTCTACATGTGTAAGTGGGCATGGTTGTTGTGGGGGTAGGTCTATCCATTCTTCTGTTACTCCGTGCGGTACTACGTGGACTGGTGTTTTTACGCCTGAGTTTACGTATGCCTTGTAGCAGAAGTTTGATGGTACTATCATGGCTGTGGCCATGTTTGCCAGTTCTACGGCTCTGTTTGTTATGTGGTCTCCGTCGGCTACGTCTACGCCTATTATTCCCTTGAAGCGTGTCATGCGTCTTGATAGTCTTTTCTCCTCTCTATCCATTACGTAGAAGTAGGGGTGTAGGTATATGAGTGGACGGCTGACTATTTCGCTTACGGGTAGGGCGTTCTCGTCTATTGCGTACGCTCTGAACCAGCGTTTTAACTGTTGGTAGTGGTTTTCGCCTACAAAGCTGAAGCTTACATGTTTGTACCTAGGGTAGACTACGTAGACGTAGTTTCTCGTCCTTTCAACCATCATCTTGTAATAGTCTACCATTTGAAGGCGGCCCAGTAGAGCCTTACGTTTTCGGTTCCGCTTGGAGGCGGGGTTTTGAAGATTACGGTTATGTTTGTATCGTCAGCTAGGATGTAGTCTACGTCGGGTAGGTCTGGTGCGGCTTTTTGAACTGTTACCGATGCGGGTTCGGCTTCTAGGTTGTGGGGTATGTTGAAGGTTGTGGTTGAGCCGTCTCCGTTGAACTTGGCCAGCCCGCATTTGACCCTTTTGTCTAGGTCTTCTAGTGCGTCTACTACCCTGTTCCATTCCTCCGGGCTTAGGACTTCGACTCCTTTATATGCTAGTTTCCATCTCGACGTATGGGTTCCTCCTACTTTAGCTCTTTTAACGGTTTGGGGGTTGTGGTCGGTTTGGCTGATGGTTTACCTGTTGAAAGGGTTGAGGCTATTGATTTCTCTATTTCATCCATGGTTTTTAGTAGTGATTCTATTTTTTTATCGGTTTCACTCACGTGTTACCCCCTCCTTTTTAGGCGTCTCGCTTTTCTCATCCCCGCTATGGCTTTGTAGAACATTATTTCGTCGTCTCCTAGGCCCCATTCTTTTAGCGCGTTTAGCTCGTTTATGAAGTCGGCTTCTGTTATTACGTCCTCCACGAAGTCGGTTATTAGCTCCGTTACGTAGCGTCTTACTTCGTCGTAGACTGGCCTTACGCGTATGAACTGTTCCCACATCGCTTTAAGCGTGTTTTTGGTTGCCGCGTCTACGGGCATGGCGTCTATCA
>JAWBSH010000018.1:0-5450 GCA_038843015.1 Zestosphaera sp.
CTTACCTACCAGAGTTCCGAGGATGCCGAACATTATTGAAGCGAGATTCTCTTCTGCATAGTACGTTCCACTGACTGAAGAAGAGTCTATAGTTTCCCAATAATCAGGTATGTTGCTGTGAAGCAAGTCTTTCACTATATCTTCATCCACTCTGAGAGCTCCTGTCACGTTACTGAGTTGTGTGTAGATATTGCTAACATAACTATAATCTCCCGCGACTCGATTCCCTGAAGAATCATAGTAGTCTCTACTCCAGTAGTTACTGCTAACCATTGTGTTTTCCACGTAATATGGTGTTATTATTGGTACGGGCACGGCGACCCACTCCTCATTATTAAGGCTCCACACATCCCACTTAAGAGTGAAGGCGTCATAATAATACCACATAAAAGCAGGTATTACTAGAGCAGCATGACTACGCCCTAACTGCCAGTCATAAGACGTGAAAGCAATGAATTTCGTGTCCTCGCTAAGGAACTGAGTAATTCCGCTACCTATAAGCACGCCCATTATAGTAGGGCCGTGTTTTCTTAATCCTGCTGCAGCAACTCCATACACTATTCCGGTCACAAGGGGTGGTATGTTTTGATAACTGGAAGTTACGGTTATCACGAGTGGTTTATAGAATGTGAATTCTGTTCCTGGTTGTAGTGTGTGGTTCCACGCTATTGAGTAGCTTGGTGATGGGTTTAGACAGTTTGTCAGTATCGCTTCGAAATTCACGAAATATTTGGGGCGGTAACACCAGCCCATAACGGCGGAGTTCAGGTATTCTTTCACGGACGCTATAGTCGGAAATCTTGACTTCTTGAATATCCAGACTCTCGCGTAGTAGTCTCTGAAGTTTTGCCATGCATAATTCTCAAGCCATGTCTCATCCCCGCCCTTAACAACGAGTCTATTTCTGAAGAATTGAGGAGGGTTCTCAGGAAGATTCCAGTAGTAGCCTCCCTGATACACGTCGCTAGACTGCGAGGTTATAGTGGGTTTTAGTGTGTCTTCGCCAAACCCTAACTCACGATGTATCCCTCTTATTACTGGGGTTATGTCTGTCTCGATTAAGAACTCACGCAGTCGTTCTACTTTAGGTATTGTTATCGTGACCCCCTTTTCGATTATCGCTAGCGGGTCCTCAAACGCTTTTTTCGATGACTCAAAGTAGTCATTGCCTAGACTCATGAAGTACTCTATGGACGTGAACGCATCACTACATATATAGTCGTGCCCCTCCTCATCATTTAACCAAATAGTTATTGAGAGTGTTGGTAACGTAAAACCGCTAATTCCGTGTTCTCTGAGACGCTTAATTATCTCCCCACCACTCATGCCCTCGACGACTCCAGTCTTCAAATACGTCTTCATCAACCTCTCAGACTCTCGCCGCAAACCCTCACTGAAGTATAGCGTAATTCTTTTTGTTCTGCTTAGTTCTGTAGTAGTTATTACGTGTGTCTCACCACCGAACGAGACGATGACCTCCCCAGAAAGTTTCTTCCCGTCAAGGACAAAGTCATTGTCTTCAAATATTATTGTTAGGGCTCCTCGCTCGCCAAACCCGGCGGCTCTCACTACGAAGGGACCAACACTCAAAGAAACCCTGTTGAAGAACCCGCTAAAAACTAGCGAAACTACAGAAATAGAAATCAAGACAATAAACACTAAAACAAAATAATTAATCTTCACTATTACGTCCCTTACCATATTAATCTTTCAAAGTTTATAAATTTTTCTATCTTTCTACTTAGAATAGCTTCTTTTTGTCGAAGTATTTTCACTCCCCTTAGTACTAGAGCAGGTGCATTGCAAGCAAGTATCCGCGTCTCGAACTCGTATTTCTATATTTTTAGCTCGTGATATTGTGTCGAGTTAAGAGTTCCTCTGACGCCCCGCCCTAAGGGACGAGGCTTTTCAGGTTGTAAAGTCAATCAGTTTTATTGGTGTTCTTAAGAAGTTCTTATCCTTTTAAGGGTTTTAAGTTCTCTAACTCTCATCTAGCGGCTCTGCAGCAATGACTAATGAGGACTTCTATAAAGAGTCTTAATAATGTCGAGAGGCTTAGAAGAGGGTTGACAGTCGTTTTGGTGTGTTAAGTTTTTGTAGGGTTTTGTGTTGGTGTAGGGGTGCCTGAGAAGTGTTGAGGGCGGTTTCTCGAGCTTCCCAGAGAGATTATATGTGAGTCTCGTGCTGTCAGGCTTGAAGGGTGTCCGTGACCTCCGCGTAGAGTGGCTAGTAGTCATGATGAATTGTGGGGCAGAAGCACAACCCATCCTAACAAACCTACAGAAACTAAGGCGGGAAACGATTAGTGATTGGGGATAAGTTTAAAGAAGATTAGCTCGAATTTTAGGTAGGAGAGAGTGTGCCGACTAATTTACCTGCTGAAGCTAAGGCTAAGTGGGTGAAGTATTTAGAGGCTAGAAGTACTGAGGAGAAGATAGAAGCTTTAGAAGAGTTTCTATCTGCTGTCCCTAAGCACAAAGGTACTGAGAATCTAGTCGCGTGGGCTAGGAGGAAGCTCTCAGAACTCAGGAAAGAACTTGAAGAAAAGAAGTCTAGGAGAAGTGGTAGTGGGGGTCCTACATTCTTCATAGAGAAGGAGGGCGCTGCTCAGGTAGTTGTTCTGGGCTTCCCGTCCTCTGGAAAAAGTTCTGTACTTAGAGCGTTAACTAATGCTAGGCCTGAAGTAGGCCGGGTGCCCTTCACTACTAAGCTACCTGTTCCGGGAATGATGACATACGAGGACGTTCAAATACAGTTGATAGATACTCCGGCATTTGTTGAGGGTCTTTCAAAAGGTGCTGTATGGTGGGGGACTAGATTACTAGGTCTCGCTAGAAACGCTGATGGTCTCTTAATAGTTCTTGACGCCTCGAACAATCCTATAAGACAGCTGGAAATCATAGCTAAAGAATTAACTGACTCAGGTATTTACCTAGTAAGGCCTAGAGGTCAAGTACACATAATTAGGGGGAGGAGTATTCAGGGAGTTAGAATAGTAGTAAACGGTAAGCTAATTGGGTGTACGGCTGATGACGTGAGGAGACTGCTCGAGAGTTACAGGCTCTACAACTCCGAGGTCAGGATAGTAGGTGAAGTAACTCTAGATGAGGTAGAGAGAGCTATTTTTGAGAAGACTACATACAAGCCCTCACTAGTACTGTTAAATAAAGTAGATCTTGTCGCAGAAGACCAAATAACTTCGCTAACGGAAGAATTAAAGAGAGTAGTTCCCGGAGTCAACGTAGTTCCTGTTTCCGCGATACTTATGAAGGGTTTCGAGAACGTTCCTTACTTAGTTTTCAAGATGCTCAACTTAATAAGAGTTTACACTAAAGAACCTAACTCAGATACTCACTCTCCAAAGCCTTTAATCCTTAAAGAAGGCTCAACACTCGAGGATGCTGTGAGAGAGATACGTGAAGAATTCTTAAAGTTTTTTAAGTACGCAAGGGTCTGGGGTCCCTCAGCTAAATACCCTGGCGAGAAAGTAGGTCTTTCTCACAAGTTAATGGATAAAGACATAATTGAGATAAGAACAACTATTAAAGGTATCTGAGCAGGAAGCGAGAGGTAGTGACTGTATGGTCAAGAAGAGCAAGGGTGTTAAGAAGAAGAGTGCTGAGGAGATTAAGCCAGAGAAAGAAAGGCTTCTCAAAGAAACTACGCAAGCAATTACTAAAGAAAAGAAAGTGAGTCGTAAGGAGGTAGACATTGATAAATGGATTGAGGAAAACATAAGAGAGTTTGTTGAGCTTTCAGGCCTCTCAATACTAGGCTTAAGTGATGCTCAGTACGTAGAGATACTACATGACATATTGACTCAACTATATGGTTCTCCCACTACTCGCACGGACGTTGAGACAGTAGTTAAGAGGTATAATAGACATAAAGAGATCATAAATGAGTTGATAGCTAATAAGTTAGTTCAAATGTTCGAGAATCTCTTGCCAAACCTCCTTGACTTCATAGTAGCGAGTGTTAAGGATTCAGTCCTTCTCGTAGCTCCCAAGATCTACGGGCAGGTAGTCAGGGAGAAACGAACAGACCTCATAGAGATACTCAAGATTAAGTGGTTTAATGCCTGGGTTAGTAAGAGACACAGGATCCCCCCAATCACGTGCCCCAAGTGTGGATTCAATTCTTTAATGCCAGACCTCTCCTGCTTAGTGTGCGGGTCTACCGTGAGTGAATCATTACTCAAGAAACACACAGACTTCGAGAGAAACCTAGAGAGGTTCGTTAGTGAGTTACCCTGCAACGAGTTGAGAGACCTACTCAATTACGACTTAGTACTGCTTAATAGCGAGGGGATTAAAAAACCAACAGAGCCTAGGAGTCCTGTAGACATAGAAGTATATTTAACTCCTAAAGAAAAGAAAGTAATTAGAGAGACTTACATCAGCAGGTGCAGGACGATAAGTGATGAGAGTAGTAAATGATGTGAAAAAACTGATGGAAATCGTTTACGAGAGTGACGTAGTCTTAGTGGTTATTTCAAAGACGGGAGTTCCCGAAACACGAGCCTTACAGAGAACTTTAAAGAAAATAGAAGAGAAGTCTAGAGGCTTAGTAATGACCGTGATGTTCGCCTCTGAAGAAATAGAAAATGATACGGTAACAGTATCACTCTTCTTTAAAGGGGTTGAGATAGTTAGGCAGAACGGTATTTTCGGCAACGAGAAGAAAGATTATGAAGCATTAAAGTGGACTATATCCTCAGTTCTGAGCAGAAAAGGTATTGAGACTCCTTTCTAGCAACTTGCTAGTGAGGGTTATTCACTACGGGTCTAGAAAAATGCAGGGTCTCTCTTTAGCTTGAGTATTCAGAGGCTACTAGAGGACGTATCGCCTAGTGCAACTGTTTTGGGTTTTATGAAGGTTTGTAAGGGGTTGGTGTAGGTTATCTAGTTAGTGGTCTTGAAGTCACTTTAGTTGTTTCAGGGTGTCGTTATTATTCTCGAAGTTGACCACATTTTATGATACCACATTATAGTAGTTCATCTATGAAAAATTCCTTAGGTATTCTATTATTAGATGTCTTAACACCCTCCAGATGTAGAAGTTTTTTCTTGAGGTCTGGTCTAGGCTTTCCTTTGATGGTGTAGCCGCCTAGTAGTCTATTGCCGTAAACTACTCTGTGACACGGTGTTATTATAGGTTCGTCATTGTCCTTTAGCGTTTTAGCGATATTTCTGGGATGGGTCTCTAAGAGCTTAGCTATTTTTGAGTAGCTAGTGACTTTACCTAGCGGTATTATCATGAGCAAAGTCTTAACAGCTTCTCTGAAACATTCTTCTGTGAAAGAAGTCTTGAGAGTACCATCTGATGTCTCTTCTATACATAAAAACTTCAAAGCAATTCTTCACTCTCACTGCTTCTCCGTGCTTTTAGTAGAGTATATTAGTATCCTGCCCTTCTCCTCATCTCTTTCAATAACGAATTCAGTTCCC
>JAWBSH010000018.1:5542-7265 GCA_038843015.1 Zestosphaera sp.
GTACCATCTGATGTCTCTTCTATACATAAAAACTTCAAAGCAATTCTTCACTCTCACTGCTTCTCCGTGCTTTTAGTAGAGTATATTAGTATCCTGCCCTTCTCCTCATCTCTTTCAATAACGAATTCAGTTCCCCACTTATCTACCATGCTTTTAGGAAGATACAGATTTAGCGGGAGTGTGTAATACTCGTACTGGTAAACCTTGTCTTTCACGGCTTTCTTGCCCACCATTTTTCTTGCTGTGACAGTTCTTCTACGTACTGCCATTTTTACACACCAAGAATAACTAAAACAGTGCTTTTAAAAGATGTTGCTTGTTTAGAAGCTGGCGAAACTATTTTGTTTCTATTTAGTCTCTGAGTGCCTATAATAGACTCGTCTGAACAGGTCCTCGTCCTGGACGTAAGACTTACCAAGCCTTAAAGCAATTTCAGCCTTACTTAGCTCGTAACCCAAATAGAGAATATGGTCGGTGCTTAGCTCATAATCTCTTATCAGAGCTCTGCCTAAATCGAGTGCTCTCCCTCCTGCATATCTCTTTAGAATCTTGTTAGTACTTCTCTCATGAATATCTACTACTATTTGCTTCTCTCTTCTATCAACGTATATCTTCACGTAATACTTTAGGTCTAGGCGTGGCTGAGCTCCACTACTATTAACTCTCTCAATAACTCCTTCGTATGGTGGTATAGGAACGTTTAAGTCTTTCTTTTCTTTAACTATCAGGAGGTCTACCCCATGATTAACTAGCGGGGACTTCTTGAGGAAAGCTCTGTAAATTAATTCTCTACTTAACGATGCTTCTAGAGACGCGCCACGAGCTTTAACGCTTGATTCCGTGATTAGTACTGAGGAAGCGCCTAGCTCAAACCCTATATCGATTAAGAGGGTTATGATGCCTGGGGTATCAGCATCTACTAACTCATAGACGTTGGCAGGACTAAACAAAATAGGGTATTCAATCTTGTTTCTTAATTTACTTAACTCTATAACGCTGTCTACGAAGCCTAGAGCAGGTGGTCTAATAATAGTATCAACTAAGATTTTGTTGAAACCTAAGTCCTGAAGCATTTTAGTAACCTTATTTATGTCTTCACTTAAAGTAGCTTCTCTCCCAGTATTTGACGGGACTACAACAAGTGCTTGATCTGTTCTTAAGTAGTCACTAATCAAGCTGACGTTACTTGCTGAAACGTTGAGTATTAAGTCGCTTAAGCTGAGTATATCTTTAAGTTTCTCTTTAGGAACGCTCTCGTAAATTAAGTCAATCCCAACTAACATGTTGTGAGTAAGACACGTAGACACTAGCTTCCCTATAATGTCTAGAGCCTTACACTCGACACCACACCCTATTACCACACCCTCGTAACTCATGCTCTTAAGTTCACTAAGTTTTGCTTCTAAATGTTCAACACTAGAATACTCACCGACCATATATTCGTAAATTAAGTTGAGAGGTGGCGGCGTGTTAGTGAATAAGACATTCTTCAACTTGAAAGCAGGTTTCTTACTACGTATGACCTCATCTAATTTTTCTTGATAATATGTTGCTAAAGCCTCCCGCATGACTTCATCTGCTGGAACGTCAGGACTAAACTTAAACCCTTGAAGAAGCTGTTTAAGCATCTCAGGTAAGTCACCAAGATACTTAGGACCCTTGACAGTTTCTACATTAACTGCTTCCTTAATTTCTCGTGCGGAGCCTATGCTTAAACCAGGAA
>JAWBSH010000019.1 GCA_038843015.1 Zestosphaera sp.
TTTCTTAACTTCTTCCTCAAGAGCTCTCCTAATAACAGGACCAGGCTTTATACCATACCTACTCAGGAGCTCCTTCAATTTCTTAGGAATCTTAGCAGATACTGTAACATAACTCACTCAAACACCCCAAGTATGCATGTAGTAAACCTATATAAAGTTTACCTTGAGAGAAACCTCCCACTACTGTAATAGATGAATCTATAGACCTCATAGTTACTCACCCCTATACGTGAACATAATACCATTCAAAACACAGAAACATATTGAGTGACCTATCAGTTGTTCCTAGCATAGATGAGTATATCCAAAGAATGAGAGAGGTAGTAAAAGAGAGTTATCAGTTCTCAAGCCCGGCAGATACTGCGCTATACTCGTAGGAGATATAAGAATTCGTAGACACCACGTCCCAGTAGCGTTCAGAACTATGCAAGCATTTCTTGAAGCAGGATTTATCTTAAGAAGATATAGTGAAGTTACAGTGGAAAACAAAAACTACACGAGAAAAATGGCGAGGCTTGACGAAAGTAGCGGATGAGTACTGGATCGATATCAATAAAAATAAGAAATACTACGTGGATTTCTACCTACTATCCTACGAGCACCTACTCATATTTAGAAAGCCAGAGAAGGGAGAAGATTTAGAACGATACAGAGAGAGCATGAGATGGTGGTAGACCTAGTTTAAACTCTTCAAGACCATCCGCGCGAGAATGCTCATACGCAGGAGCCATGTCTTAATCAATGATTCAGGCTCATGATACTCTCTGTGGATAGTAAACCAATAAAGTCACGTCTGACCCTTTACTCATTGGTCTTAAGTATCCTTGAACTCTGCGAAGAATGCTACTGAGTTTCACGTTTTGTGGGGTGGAGCGGCACTTCCGGGACCGGGCGCAAAGCTAGGTCCTCAAGAGAGGAGGTCAGAAAGCTATTTGTAGACACTGGACATCTCTTCATTCCCCGGCAGGCTCAACATTGCTTCAATGGCTTCCTCAGCTTGTTTGACTGATTTAGTTCTCACATCATACATCAGCCACTCTAATAGAATATCTCTACTTGGCTCGAGAAATGCTTGCAACGCCCACTCCATTCTCATCATTCTTGGTTGGAGGACGTACTTGATAATCCTACTGTTAGGCGGGTTAACGAAGACTCTGTGAACGCCTTTCCCATCGATTACTGCTGGAATCTCTACAGCGACGTTATCTGGTATGCCGGGGATAACTCCCTCGTTCATAATGTTTACCTGGTATTTTCGAGGAGTATCTGTTACTATTGACTCAATGATGTCGATTACTTGCTCCCCGCTCGGTTTGGGCGGAATGAGCATCGTTAAAGGGAGATTTCCGGCTTCTAGGTAATCCCTTATCGTTCGTAGTTGATAGAGGAGGTAGGTAGTGTAGAGTGTCCAGCCTATCTCTGAGTCTGGACCGCCGAACGGGCCATACCACTCCTTCTTAGTCTCGAGGTCCCAGTGATACTTCCAAGTCCCGCCTCTAACGGTGTCTCCTATAGGGAACATACCGTATTTCTTATACATGTCTACTGCAACAGGTGAGAGTTGGATGTCGAAGGGATTGATTGTTGACTGCCTCCAGACCCTCCAGTACTTCTCAGACTCTCCTTCTATCCACTTATCCAGTAACTCGTAACCGTTTCTATCGTCGTATTTGAATTTAGTTAACCATATCACGTGGTTAAATCCAGCCATCTCAGCCTCGACTTTCGAGGGGTCTAGTCCAAGCTCCTTTACAATATTCCAAAAATCCATGTGCCCATGACATAAGCTAATGATTTTCACTCTAGTCGTTCTACTTATCAGGGTAGTAAGCTCGAAAACAGGGTTTGCAACGTTTATCAGCCACGCTTGTGGAGCGCGTTCTTCGATCTCGCGAGCGATCGTCATCGCGAGCTTGAATTGATAGTACCCCCAAATAGTGTGGTAGTCGCTCACCATATTCCACTCTACGCTGTTTATGCCTCTGTAGTATCCCTTCTTCTCAGTCGCTTCTCTCATCATCTCGTAGTAACTGTGACCCATCGCCATAGCGCTGTTTATTATGAAGTCTGAGTCGGCGATAGCCTCGGATAAGCTTGTTGTCGCCTTGAAGTTCATGTCGACACGAATCTCGCTTGAATACTTCCTGGCAAAACTGTAAACTAGCCTCAATCTGTTCTCGTCGATATCCATCAAGTACACGGTTGCGCCGTGAAGGCTTTTCTTCAGCATCATGTCAACTAAGACTCGAGTAGACCAAACAGCAGAGCCAGCTCCAATGATAGATATTTTTAGAGATTTTCCTGGAAGAGACATGAGACTTACCTAAGTAACCTTACTTAATTTACGAATAAAAACATTACATGATTTAAAACTCTTATTTCCAGATGAGATGTTTCTAGTGTTAGATTAAGCTGTTCAAGATTCAATATAACCTATCTCGATCTCGTTGTGACGACGTAACCAGTATGTTTCGAGCAGGTCTAAACTCCTTATAAACCTCACCTTCTCCTGGTTTTACGCCAGGAATCATTCTTGTTGAACAACATAATTAGCTGAATTAGAACTTGGATAAGAATAAACGGCACAAACAGTAGTGAAGACACGATTCTTTTAGAAAGACTCGTTCTACACTGAGGGTATTTCCTCGAGAATGATTCAAGTCTTAAGAAAATCATGGTCGAAACGACTATCAACAATGCGATACTGAGTAGGCCGTCAGCGACGACGCCGTAGGGGATCGACGATAACATGAAGACTACCAAGTCGAGAGAAAGTAAGTATGGGGCGAGAACACTTAACTTCTTCCTGGCTGAGAGCTGGGCAGAGATGATGTTTGATGTCGCGATAACTATTGCCCGACTCCACCTCATTCTCTGAATCATAAAGAATTTGACGCTCTTGGGCGGAAGAGTGAAGGAGTATGAATCAGCGTAGCATGACCTCAAGTTTCTCTCGCCTAATCTTATAGTTAGGAACGCGTCCTCTGCAAGTTCTTCAGGAAAGCCTCCAAGCTCTCTGAGAACCCAGCTACTAACGTACAAGCTCTTACCCGTTAAAGGTGGAACAGCCCCCAGGGCTTCTAGACCCTTGAAGACTCCATCATACCAAGACACGCTTTCTGCGAGAGTCAGGTGCCCCAGCAGAGCCTCGCTGAAGGCGTATACTCTGGGCGAGACAGAACTACATCCGCTCCTTAACATTGAAGTAGCGATCAAGGCTTGGTCGGGGTCTACGTACCATAAGTCGGCGTCAAATACTGCCACTACTTGATGCTCTTCGAGTATCTCTCTCACATCTCTAATTGCTGCGTTAAGGTCTACGGCCTTCAGCTCCCTCTCCGCAGGAGACTCATAAACGACTAGATTAAACCTCCAGTTCTCACCAAGCACTTTATTGGTCGCGGTTAGGGTCTCTGCATCGCTTTTCTTCACAATTAAGTAGACGTCAATTAGATTCTTCGGATAGTTCAGCTCTTCTATCGCGTTTAGAGTGGTCTTTATCGACTCATATACTTCTTCTCTCAAAGGTACCAGAAACGCTATCTTCTCGGCCGGAGGGTCGAGATCTTGAGTAACTCTCCTTTTTCTAGTGAGGATTGAAGCTAAAAAGACTAACGCTAGCGGGACTAGAGCAAACGTGGAGACCGCTCTGAACACGTCAACCCACATTGAACTCACACAGCAATCGAGGCTATAATTAACGCTATGAGGGCTATTGTGAGCAAGTTTATCAAAGCTAAGACTCTCCTTATCTCTCTAACGCCTTCAGAAGCCCAAAGCTCGTAGAGAACATAAGTAAAACCTACCGCGATCAGCACATAACCATATAACATGTTTTGATTATTGAAAAACTTTGCATTACCGAGCTGAATTATGAACGGAGCAGATGCTAGCTTTAATATGATCAAAGCTCCTCCGAGAATCTTAGCAGCTCTAACACCATACCTCACAGACACGCTCCTCACCCCCTTCATTGAGTCTCCCGGCGCGTCAGCAATCCCCTGAATAACTTCCCTAGCTAGGTTCAAGAGAAAAACGAGAAAAACTATAGATGACATAGAGACTGGAAAGCTCCTGTTAACGCTTAACGCCCCGTACACTAGTGATAGTGAGACTAAAAGAGATACTACGACGTTGCCGGGCAAACCGTACTTTTTTATCTTTACGGTGTATAAAAGTGATAAAGCGTACGATGCCATAAGTAAGAGAGACGGTTCAAGACTTACAAGAAACACTAGCAAACTTATCCCTGAAATCGTCAGAACTACCCACAAGACCCACGCCGTGTTTAGACTAAGCTCTCCTGTGACTAAAGGCCTGCTTATATTGTTGGCTTTATCTACTTCTAAGTCAAAAATGTCGTTAAACACGAATGAAGCAGCAGTCAAGAAGTATAGGGACAGAAGCGGGGTTACGACCTCCCATAAACTAAGGTTATACCCTCTAGAGATCAACATCCCTATAAGAGCACCAAGACACATTAGCACCGGGGCGTACGAGCGTGTAATCCCCAAATAAGTCTTCAACACCCTCATCACGCCTTAAAGCCTCCTGCTCCCTAATCGATACACCCACTTATATCAAGGTTATAGAGTAATTTATGAAAATAAACTTTATGGTAAGAAAATACAGCTTCAGATCTCCATTAACTATAAGAAGAATCCTAGCCCTTAAAGCGAGAAGTAGGCTGAATGAAAGACTCGCTCTCTTATGGGTCTAGCCGTAACTAATAGAAAGAGTCTCTGAAATTCGCCTCCCTAGTTGATCGTGTTAGACCATTTGAGGACTACGACTAAGTTGAAATGAGCTCAGCATCCCTCGTAGTCAAGAAGTCCGTGACCAAATAAGAAAAACCAAAAGAATTCATGCTCAGAGACATGTCACTACAGTAACTCAAGCTCTTAAATAACGCCTCACGTAGTTGTTTCGGGTTTCGTATCTGTTCATATCGGCTGATGTAGGTTATTTTATTGTGGGTTGAGCTCGCTCACGATGTGAGGTGTGTGGTGAAGACTCGAGTGGGTGGGGCGTTCAAAGCCAGGATGTGGGGTTTCCTGCAGCCTTGAACCCGAACTATATAAGGGGGAGCTATGGGTCGGAGCTACCCTGAAGGGAATGAAGACCGATGACGCGGGCACCGATGAAAGGCACCTTAAGGTCTGTGAAGCCAAGAGGTCAACAACAAACTACGTTAACCAACATGAAACCCAAACTCTAGTCGCTGCGTGTATGAATATGGGATTTATATGTTGTGAACATCTATGTGGTAGCATGGTGGCCTGCGTAACTCCATCCTTAGCTTTCCAAGCTCTAAGAGTAGTTTCTCTATAGCTTTCTCTTTTTTCTTGGCCTCGACTATGATGTCTAGTGGTCCTCGGTCTTCCCAGAGATTTACTAAAGCTAGGAAATCCTCTAATCTCAGGTAATCTCCGTGTTCTCCGAGGGCACGGCCTTTGTCTGGAGCAGACGATACGTGAAATTCGGGTATGACACCTCTCCAGGTTTCTCTGAGCTTATCTATGTCAAAATTTGAAGGATTTAGCACGTGGTGATAGTAGTCGAAAACAACCGGTATGCCGAGCTCTTCACCCAACTCTACTACGTCTGCTACTGTGTAGTATCTCTCATCGTTTTCGACTGCTAGTCTTCTGGTTAACCAGTAGTTTTCTCTGACCGTCTTAGTAAACCTTCTGAGGGCTTCTCTCTTATCCCCGTAGACACCGCCCACGTGAATCACAACTATGCTCTCTTTCCCTAGCCCTAACTTGTCTAGGACCCAGAAGTGATATTCTAGTTCCCGCAGAGACCTCTCGACTACGTCGGCGCGCGGACTGTTTAACACGACGAATTGACCTGGATGCATAGTAATTCTGATGCCGTATTCTCTCAGTCTGCCGGCTATTACTTCAAGATTCTTTTCTATTTCATAAAGCCAGTCTCTCTCGAATCTCTCGTGAGACGCAAACGGGATGAAGTCTGAACCTAGTCTGAAAATAGTTAAGCCCATAGAGCACGAGAGCTCTAAGAGCCTCACGAAATCTCTGAGGTTTCTCTCGAATGTATCTAGGAGAGTCTCTCTGCTAAGTCTGCTAAGTCTTAACTTATGATTAGTACTGTATCTGTTATCCCAAGTAGAACAGAAAAAGCCAACACCGATCCGCAATAGGGCGACCCCCTTAAGGGTGCTACTAAAGTAATAAACTGGGAATACTTAAATAGTAATGGATGTGGAGAGATGAATCAATATCATAGGCCAATAATACTCATTAGTGAATGTCTCGGCGTAAAGCCAGTTAGATACGACGGTAACATAATATACGATAACTTCATAGAAATACTCAAGAAATACGTGAACATATATCCAGTATGTCCGGAAGTAGGTATAGGTCTGGGTGTCCCGCGAAACCCCCTAATACTTTATGAAGAAAGTGGGCAGGTAGATCTGATAGACCCGGCTACTAGAGTGGCTTACACTGAGAAGATCAGGGTGTTCTCTGAAAGAATCTTGCGAGACTTATCCATAGACGGGGCAATACTCAAGTCCTCAAGTCCTTCCTGCGGGGTAGGAGACGCGAAAGTATATGGAGCAGCAAGAAGAGTGCTGAGGAGAGCTGACGGAGTCTTCACTAAGGTAGTCAAGGAGGTTTTTTCATGCATTCCTGTGGAGAGCGAAAAAAGACTCTACTCTTATGATGTAAGGGTTAGATTCTTAACAAAGATCTTCTCATTAGCTGAGCTTAGAGCAACTCTCTCTAGCTTAAAATCTAGCGAGGAGCTCGTGGACTTCCACAGAAAATACAAGTATTTAGTCATGTTGCATAGCCAAACCGCCCTAAAAAACTTGGGGAGATTAGTTGCGAGCAGAAAAGAATACTCACTCGAATACGTCGCTCACAGATACAGGGACGAGTTCGTAAAGGCTCTATGTCGAAACCCCCCGCAGAACTCCTACGTAAACGTGTTTACACACATATATGGCCACTTAAAGGAAGAGTTAAAGTTGAGTGAGAGAAAATATGTGATGGATCTAATCGAGAAGTACAAGTCTGGCAGAGAGAGCTTAAGAACAGTTATGACATATTTCCGTGGCTTCATATACAGACTTGAGAACACCTATTTAGCGGA
>JAWBSH010000020.1 GCA_038843015.1 Zestosphaera sp.
CATCTTCTGTACCGATGCCTAACTCACGAGCTGAAACTCCTTTTAGGAACGGTAGTAGGAGGCTGGACATCCCCACTAGAGCGTGGAGACATATCCTCGCGTTTGACTGAGGCAGTACGTAAAACTTCTCGACTACGAATTCGTCACCGAGCTTAAAGCCTGAGGCGCAAAACCCTTTAACCTCCTTCACCACGACCCTAACTCTATAACTCAAACACTACCACCACACCTTTATCTACCATACCTAGCTAGAAAAGACTTCCTAATCCGTTAAAACATGTTTCCTATCTCCAATAGCTCTAGTAGCTCTAGGTGTTACCAACTCCATAACCATACATATGACACCACCACTACGTAGACGAGTACCCCCGTAGCTAGCGTATCTAACATCTCCTAATAAGAAGTATCAGATTTAGCGTAAACCAGGAGTAAGTGGAGTGTGGGAAATTAACCTACTGGAAATTTCCAGTAACTGGAAACTATCACGTAAGAGAATGAGGAGTTCTAATGGACAGACCACCATAAACTTTCCAGTAACTGGAAGCTTTCCAGTAAGTTTCATTAGGTCTACTGATTCAGGGGTGGTAGCTTAGCTCTTTCACTAACTACTTGATTCAGTACCACTCAACAGCAGGAGGGCTAACGATGTAACGCTGAGGGGTCACAGAGCTCTATCGAGAACATCGGTTAGCGCATCGTGGAGAGCGCTAGAAGCTGCCGCGATCCGTAGAGTAGGTAGAGCCAGAGAGAGTGAGACAAGCACGACTACCCACGTCTTGAAGTACCTCGCTACCTTCAACCTCGACCCCGATTCCTACGCATTACCTCAGTTGTTATAAAACAAACCAAACAGCTTCCACACATCACCGCGTTCTCGACCGGATCATGTAGACCCGGCTGTACTGTACACCTCGAGGAAACTTCTCGGAGGCTCGTACAGTACACCGGACTCCGACCACTAAATCCTCTATAAGACTTCCTTAAATCCCGAGGAAGACAGCATGAAGGACTTATGAAGGAATCGTACACGTCGCGCATAACCGAGTGTGAAAACCTATGAAAACTCCATGAAGAACAGCAAGAAAGACTAACGTAAGAACCGGCAGTACCTCATGCGCAGAAACACACAATCAAACCCACGAACAGACCCGCAAAACCGAGGAGACCACTCAAAAACACACCACACATAACCGCCTCTCCGCTGTTTCACTCCTGCGGATAGTGCTATGTGTGATGAGTGTTTTATAATAATTTTTATATAACGTATGCGTCTGTGTTATTGGGTGGTTGTGTGCCTAGGAGGAGGTACGACGATGCTGTGTTGAGGGAGAAAGCTGTTGAGTTGAGGGAGAAAGGGTATACGTATAGGCAGATTGCTGAAGTTCTTGGCTGTAGTACGTATAAGGTTTGGGAGCTTCTCTCCGGGTACTCAGAGGTTAGGTCTAGGGTAAAGCAGTTTGCTGACTTGTTTGGTCGGGTCGATAGGCTCTTAGCTCAAGTTAAGGAGCTAGAGGATCGGTTGGGCAGTATTAAGAGGTTGGGCCACGGGAACTTGCAGGATGCTGTGTTAGAGCTCCATAGGAGGGTTTCTGCTATAGAGCGTGAGATTGACACTCTCAGAAAGTTTGCTAAGATGAGGGTTGAGGGAAAGTACTCCTGTGTTCACGTGAATGAGAGGGGTTTGTGTGGGGTAATGAGGCTGAGTGAAGAGATATCTCAGCTGAGTGTTGAGGAGGTAGGTGGTGTGTACTACCTGAAGGTTAGTGAGCAACCACTTCTCTGTGTAGCCTGCCCACGCTATAAGCCCTCGAGCTCACGCTACGAGTCCTCGACAGATAAGCGGTCTAGCTAGTGCTTATCACTACCTCGAGATCCTGCTGCTTCTTCCTTAAAGTACTCGTCTATGTAGATGACTTCTTCATCTTCTTCGCCTTCCCCCTCTCTATCCTCGTCTTCCCCTATCTCTAGTGTGATCTTCTTACGGGGGTATAGTCTCTCGAGTACGGTTTCGTATAGGTAGCCTATGAACTCATAGGAACTCGCCTTACCTACGGTATACTCCTCTTCCCCGTCTGAAGCCTCAACAACGACCTTCCCGTCTTCGAGCTTGAAGAGGACGTAGGGTGGCTTTAACTCTTGAGCTGGTAGGAGCTTAATACCTAACCTCTCGAGTGCTGGTCTAATCGCAACCGCTATATCTCCAGTTACGTAGAACCTCACTTTATGACCTCCGTGCTTGATTGCCGAGATTACGGAGATGATGTACTTAACGAGAGCTTTAGCGTTTGGAACTCCGCTGAAGGCAGGTCTGAGTATACTAGATATAGGTGCCGCACTTGAAAAGCTTACGGGGGTTGTACTCACTCTCTCCCCCAATATATTTGTTGCGTAATGTACATATAAAGCATGCGGTTTTCCCTATCTAGAACTCCTCGTCATTAGACTCGCCTAGGTCGAGTAGGTCTTCCACAGATGTGAGTAGCTGTGAGCTAATGAAGTCTCTACCTCTCCTCACCTTCCTAAGGAATTGGAGGTAGGGTACTGTTACATCCTTCCTTATCTCCCAAGCTACTCTAGCTACTCTATAAGCTCTATCATCAGAGTCGAACCACGCAATTACTACTGCGTGAAACTTGTTCGACCCTATGGGGTAGAAATTGAATGCTAGTGTCTTCGAGCAGGGATTGACGAAGACGTATCGGTTCATGTATAGTTCAACACCTTCGGGAACGCCTTCGGGGTATACTACTGAGGCATCGATCGGTAGGTAGCTACCGAAGAAGTTTACTGCGTCGGGTATGTTACCACCGTATTTTTTCAACAACTTCTTATAGTAGTCTTCGAGCTCTTCCCTACTTGACTTAAGCACATACTCAAACGCAATACTCATGTTCATAGTTAGAGGGTAAGGTGCGACGTATGCTTTAGACTCACCTATAGTCACGAAGTATCTGTAGATCTTGATGTTCCTCACTATATTGGTTGGGTAGATAAGTATGTTCACGAGGTCATATGCGTTGACGTATTCACAGTACAGATCCTGCGGCTCGTAATGGCAGTTGCCTTCTTCATCGCATAGTCTAGTGGATGGAGTTTGACCTTCCTCCTGATAGCAGAAGCAGATGCATGGAGCGTGTATGTAACAGGGTAGCTTAAGCTTCTGAAGGAAACCTATAGAACTACTTGTTACAGGCGATGAGATACACAGGTCTTTAGGTGGGTACACCTTAGTAGGAACTATATACTCAGGTTTTCTCTTCAATACTACAACTCTATAGTCTTCTCTAAAGCAGAAGTAGAGCTTCTCCGAGCTACGTAGCTTGGAAGCTATATAACTACTATCAGCCTCCCAACACCCAACTATGTTAGGCCTAATACTCACCAACCGATGAACTTTAACCATACAAACAACCCCCTAGGTAGCCCGAAGCCCGCAGAGCCTCATGAACTCATTTATTACAATTATGTTTACAAATATTATTATTATATTATAGATTAATATTATATCTATACTCACACTCAATAAAACACTACTAACACCTACGAATCCAAACCCCACCACGTTTTTGTAGGGGTTTGGTTGTTGGTTTGTGTTTGTGGTTTTAGCTGTTTTAATCAGTTCAAAGACCTTCATTAGATCGCCTCTCATCAGTTCAAAGAGGTCTTTCTATTGGGGTTGCTTCTCATGGTTCGCCAGCAGTTCTTTACTTTCTTAATTGCTTTTACTACTTTGCTGTAGGTTAGTCCGACGTATGGAATGTTGGTAAAGACTAGGTAGGTGTTGTAGGAGTAGTATATGCCGTCGATGAACATGTTTTGCTCGGTTTCGACGAATTTGAGTGCGCAGTTTCGTGGTACGTATATGAGGTCTATGTCGAGTTTGTATCTCCCGATTCCTCTTCCTTTATTGTAGTATAGTACTAGTAGGTATAGGTCTCGTAGTTGGTTCTCCCTTAGTAGGTAGGGTATCTTACTCCACTGGATGTAGTGTTTTATATCCTCCCACGTTGCTAGTCTGATGTAGAGTCTATCCGGTATGGTACTCTTCTTACTAGTTACTTTCTCTAGACACTCTACGTCGTGTATCTCACATACTCTATATAGCTTCCTAACTATTGTCCACTGATTACTACACTTAGTAAAGTAGACGTACTTACCGCGATCTAGCGGTATCTGACCATGAAGGTTTAGTGGGACTAACACTTCAACTACTCTAAAGCTACTTAACACTATTCCGTATGTCCTGTGGTACCTCCTACCCCTTAGCCGAGTAATTACTGGATCCGTCCTCTCAATTTTAAAGTAGACTAGATTCGTCATCTCCTGACTATATCTTACCATCGGGAGAGCCACCTTCTGCGATAATAGGTAGGTAGTCGTAGAGGAGGAGGACCCTCACGTTCCTGCAAGACCTTACAGCTCCAGCATAGTGCCACCTACTACGCACCTCATTACTCCATACCACCGTGATCGTCCTACCGAAGATGCTTAACCCGTACACGTAGCAGGGTAATCTCAGCCTCAGCCGAGCTAAGTAAGACTTATCGATAGGTACAGCCCTATCCAGCAACTCTTTCGAATCCAACCACACGTTCACCCTTCTAACAGAACCCCTCGAGTACCATCGATGAGTACTGCTCTTCCTCAAGTCAATGTTGTCGAGAGTTACTAGCGGGATTCTCTCTACCTCCAGTCTATAGCTTCCGAAAAACGTGTCGCGTCTCCCGCGGCCGTAGGGTGGAGTAATTGAGTAGATGTCTTCACAACACTTGCGTGGGTTGAAGATGCTGAAGTAGTGTAATACATCATCTTTCGGTACGAAGACTACATTAAATATGTTATACGGCTTCACTAAGACTGTAAAACCACCAGATCTACATACTACAGGCATTAAAACACCTCTAAACTTTCTAGAGTATGTCCTACCGGAGTTAGTGCTCATCTCAACTACTACCCCTCTCTAGTAGTTTACTCAGTCGGGCGGCTAGCTCAGTGTACTGCTTGTCTGCTCGAGTCACTATGTCGTCATAGTGTAGGTCACCTATGCTTAAACCCGATATTCTTGATTGGTAGAAGTTGCATATCGCTCCCTCAACCCCCACATCCCGACATACTCGATAGAACAGCTTTCGAAAGTCTTTCACCTTAACGCCGTAGTAGTCGTAGAGAGTATCCCTCACAGTATCGTACTTCCCGATCTTCCCCCTCCACATCTTGAGATATTCAGTAAGTGTTGCTGGGAAGTAGATCCACTCACACCTCTTCTTACCCCTACTCCACACTAGGTAATAGCGGCAGGAGCCCCTGTCTTGAAAGCAGGTTAGCTCTCTCTCATCAAAATCCTGGATCATCTTGACTACTTCACTCAGTCTAGCACCACTAAAGTAGAGTACTCTTAAGACTAGCCAGTAGAGAGTACCTACCTCAACTCTCTCCAGTACTTCGATTATCTTGCTGTATTCGATGTGGTATTTCTTAATGATCTTAGCACCACTTCTAATCTTAAATATCTTCCTAAGCCTCTCAGCCTCATCCTCGGATATCTCCCCGGATTTCTCGAGGAAGTCTATATACAGCCTCACACACTTAACCATCCACCTACTACCAGATATCTCGAGGAAGGTCCCGTAGGTTAGGGGCTTACCGTCAAGCCGTCTAAGGTAGTTCATGTAGCACTTAGCTGTCTTCTCCTGTTGCCCCCTATCCTTTATTAAGTACTCCATGAACATCTCATTAAACTCTATGAATCGTTCACGCTTACCACCGGCTACAGTTACCCCCAGACTCCTCAAGAGCTCCCCAAGCAACTTAATATCTCTTCTACTTGATACCTCAACGACTATATTTCCTTCCGAATCTTTAATACGGAGTACGTTGAGCATGGGAGTTGCCATAGCACCCCAATAGTAATGGGTAGGGGTTGCATGGTTTATAAAGCGGTCATTAGGGGTAACTTCCTCACTAGATTTCGCTCTGCTAAGCCGGTGGGGGATAACCCCGCGCGGGTTCGAATCCCGCCCCCGGCGCCACTCCTCCACGCTCCCTATAAACGATTACCGTTTTCATGGGTTAGTGTTCTCTCATGTTAAGCATCTTAACCACTTATTCTCTCAACAGTTTCCTACATAAGCTCATCTTCGAGAATACTTCTACTAGCTACCGAGGTTCCATGGACTTTCCCTTGGAGAGACTGAAGCATTTCTGTGAAAAGCTTAAAATCTCTTCAAGTAGAACACAACTACGAGATACAAAAAAGACTATAGGCTAAGGGTCTTCTTATGGAGAAGTTTATGGTGGATCTAGAGGCTGTGGTCAGAGAGCTCGTTAATGAGTTAGATATGGAGCTGGATTTCAAACCTGTTAAGGCGAAGACTCCCGTTAGTGAACTTGTTAGAGAGATACGGAATGAGAGAGAAGATAGTTTACTTAGACAGTAGCGTCATTGTTAAGAGGTACATCGAAGAATCCGGTAGCGAATACGTAGGACAGCTATACATGCAGGCTTACAATAGCTTGATCAAGATATCTTTCAGTCTCTGGAATATCGGTGAAGTACTTGGAGTTCTGGATAAGTCGAGAACAAGAGAGATCAT